>JAJDNR010000124.1 GCA_022340565.1 Desulfofustis sp. | reverse complement strand
TTCCCTCAGCAGGGTTTCGGCGATAAAGCCGGTTCCGCCGAAATAGGTCCGATACCAACGCGATTCCGGTTCGCGAATCTCATGCGTGCCTCCGCTCAGGTCGACGATGAGTATTTTCCCGTTATAACCAAACGCCATGTTTTCCTCCAAAAAATTAGTTACCGATGGTTATTCGAATAGAGTTCCCAGAGGCAGGGGTACCTGCAAAATATTTCCAAACAGCGTATAAAACCCGAGAACGATCGCCACCGCGACCAGCGGATAGACGATCAACCGGGTTGCCGTCCACTCGTCCCACATCGCGATCCACATCAGCAGCAGGAAGGTGGCGATACCGGGAATCAGAAACCCCAGCCACGGCATCGCCAGGCAACTTGCGAGCATCACCGCGACAAGCGATACCCGGCGGAGCGTGGATACATCGGCCTGCGCCGGTTCCGGGATTTTCCTCGGCTTGATCAGGTGCCGCACGATCAGCGCGATGCTGAAGACGATCATGGCAATGGCGATAGCTCGCGGAAATACGTACGAATCTGGATCGAGCATGTGGGTGGTGTCCCACAGGGAACCGACGGCGAGGATAATGAACAGGCTGGAGATGACGATGGTGGCGGTATCGCGCTGCAGCTCGTTGGGCTGATTATTCGACATTGCCGGCCTCCCCTGTGGTCTTTCTGAAACGCGAGCGAATCAGCGGATAGAATACTGAAAGCAGAATAAAGGCGAGGATCACGAGGCTGATCGGCCGGCCGAAAAACATTTTCCACAGCTCCCCCGTCGCCGCTCCGATGGTCCACGCCTGCACGAATCCCTGCTCGGCGATGCGGCCGAGGATCAGGCCGAGCACGATCGGTGACGGGCTGAAACCGAACCGGTTGAGCGTCCAGCCGATCACCCCGAGCACGACCATGATCATCATGTCGGAAATGGAGTTGCGGATCGCATAGGTGCCGATCAAGGTCATGAACGCGACCGTGGGAACCAGCAGCGCTTTCGGAACGGTGACGATGGTCTGGTAGGCATAGCGGCCAATGACCAATCCCACCGGCAGCATCAGGCAGGTGGCAAGGTACAGGCCGTAGATGAAGGTAAAGACGATTGACGCTTTTTCGGTGAACAGGCTTGGACCGGTACGAATACCCTGGACCAGCAGCGCCCCGAGAATGACTGCGTCCGGCGGTGTTCCAGGAATACCGAGCACCAGGGTGGGGATGAAACCGCCACCGACCGTGGCGTTGTTCGCCGATTCGGTCGCCAGCACGCCTTCCGGTTCGCCCTTGCCGAAGTTGTCCCGATTTTTCGATGTCCGTCGCGCCTCCGAATAGGCGACAAGCCCGGCTATTGACCCGCCGGCGCCGGGCAGAATGCCTACGATGGTGCCGACCACGGAACTGCGGAGCAGGCTGAACTTGGTCTTCCAGGCCAGGCCCAGCGCCTCGAGAAACCTGAATCCACGCGGCTTGTGGGTCACCTTGAGGTGCCTGTCCGGGGTTGCCACCAGATCGATCAGAACCGGTATGCAATAGAGCCCGATCAGTGCGGTGACCGTCTCGATACCGCCGAGCAGAACCTGACTGCCGAAGGTGAATCGCACGTCGGCGCTGATCTCGGCGATGCCGATAGAGGCCAGCAGCAGGCCGAAGCAGGCCCCGATGAGCCCTCGCAATATGTTTCCCTCGGACAGCGCTGAGATCAAGGTCAAACCGAACATGGCCAGCCAGAAATATTCGACCGGGCCAAACGCCAGCGCAATCTCCGCCAGTGGGGGCGCCAGCATCAGCAGAAAAGTCGCACCGACCAGGCCGCCGGTTACCGAGGCGATGCAGGCGAGGGTAATGGCCAGGTCCCCCTGCCCCTTCCGGGCCATCGGGAAGCCATCAAAGGTCGTGGCAATGGCCGATGGGGTACCGGGGGTATTGAGCAGAATCGCCGAATAGGCGCCGCCGTAGATCGCCCCGGTATAAATCGCCCCCATCATGATCAGGGCGGCGGTCGGATCCATTGAAAAGGTGATCGGAACCAGCACCGCCACCGCCATGGTCGCGGTGAGCCCCGGCAGCGAACCGATCACGGTACCGGCCACGACCCCGCTCAGAGCCAGCAGGATGTTTATCGGCGTCAGGGCCGCAAGCAAATGTTCAATACCCGGCATTTCTCAACGCTCCAGATGGTACAGATGTGCGGTCAACCGGGATGAGAAGGTGTATGCATCATACCTAAGCACATTCCATCCCGGTTATTACAAAAAGCAGACGCAACGATTTAGCGCTCTGCTCATACCGACTGCTACTTAATGATGTTCGCCTCGCGGGCCGCCTCCAGCATGACTTTCGACTGTTCAGCGATAAATGCCGGATAGCCTTTATAGTCGACATCGAGCAGGGCCATACCGTCGTTCTCCAGGAGCGCGCGGAATTCAGGGTCAGCGTTGATCTTGCCGATTATGTCGGAGACCTTGACGCGAATCTCTTCGGGCGTGGATTTCGGAACCGCGATGCCGCGAAACGCACCGGACACGAGATCATAGCCCAGTTCCTTGAAGGTCGGGACATCGGGAAATTTTGGATGTCGCTTGTCCATGGCAACCGCCAGCATGCGTACCGATTCGGCCTGACTGGCACCAACCGATGTATACCCCCATTCAGCCGCGACCTGATTGCCGAGCAGCGCAGCTACGGCGGCACCGGTACCCTTGAACGCCACATAGGTGGTCTTAATGCCGGCCATTTTGTCGAAACGGAGCTGGGCGAGATGGTTTGACGTACCTTTGCCCGAACCCGAGAAGGTGACCTTGGCCGGGTTCTCTTTGGCATACGCCACCAGATCCTCCAGCGTCTTGAATTCGCTGTCCTTGGCTACAACGATCGCATCCGGGGTATAGTGGAACATGTAGACGCCGGTGATATCCTCGGTGGTGAAGCCGACATCTTTCTCAGCCGGCTGGAGGATGATATGGGGCAGGTTGATGCCCATGATGTTGTAGCCGTCGCCCTTCATCTTGTTGAGCTGGGCCCAGCCGACTGCTCCGCCGCCACCCGGCTTGTAGGAGATAATCATGTCGTGGCCGTACATTTTTTTAAAGAAAGCCTGCTGATGACGGGCCGTTATGTCTGACTCGCCGCCCGGTCCGAAGGGAATGACATAGTTGATGTTCTGGCTGGGAAAGTCATCGGCCAGCACGAGAGAACCGCCTACCGAAACTATCGATACCAGCACCATAGCGGTCACTACTAACAATGTGTTTTTCATGGTTCCTCCCCGTTTCTATTCGTATCGTTTTTCATTGGTAAACCGGGGCCCCGAATGCCGGGGCCCCGTCGTTAATGGAGCGCTTATGCGCTCTCGTAGAGCTTGGTCATGATGAATTCGCGGTGGCCCAGAACCTCGGCCGCGGTATGCCTCCCGTTGGCGGTGCGGAGCATCATGTCGAGCGCCATGTCGCCTGCCTGGTCGAGGTTGATCTCACGGCGCAGCAGTCCCGACACGTCCACGTCGAAATGCTCGGACATGGTCCGGAGCGTGCGCGGGTTGGAACAGAGTTTGATAACCGGCAGAATCGGGTTGCCGATGATGTTTCCCTGTCCGGTCGGGAAGAAGTGGACGACGAATCCGGAAGCGGCGCACAGGGTTACCTGCTCGGCGGCGGCCGACGAGGAATCTTGAAACCAGAGTCCCGGGCCGGTTGGCTCTACGGCCTTCTCCAGGGCGCCGACAACCGGTGCTTTGGTGCCGATCTTCTGGATGTTGCCCAGCGCCTTCTCCTCGATGGTGGTCAGGCCGCCTTCGATATTGCCCTTGGTGGGCTGGGAATCCGACAGGTCGTTGGTTTTGTGGTCGTCGACAACCTTGGCGTAGCGGTCGAAGTAGAACTGGAAGTCCTTGCGAACCTGATCGTTGGCACAGCGCTCGAGAACCAGATGCTCACCGCCGGTCAGCTCGGTGGTTTCACCGAAGAGGATGGTGTTGCCATTCGCATACAGTTTGTCGTAGGCGTTGCCGACGGTGGGGTTGGTGGCGATGCCCGAGGTGGTGTCGGATTCGCCGCACTTGGTGGAAACCCACAGCTCCGAGGTTTCACACTCAACGCGCTGCTGTTCGGTCGCATAGTGGACGAATTCCTTGGCTTTCTTTGAAGCAGCACAGATGGTGTTGAAGTCGCCACTCTTCTCGATGGCGAATCCGGCTACCGGCTTTCCGGTCTTGGCGATGCCCTGGACAATGCGGTCGGTCCAGATCGGCTCGATACCGATCACGATGACGGCGGCAACGTTGGGATTGCAGCCGGTGCCGATGAGGGTGCGGAAATGCAGTTCCAGATCCTCGCCGAACTGCAGGCGGCCGTAGGCGTGCGGAAGCGCCATGGTTCCCTTGACGTTGTTTGCCACGGATTCGCAAGCCGCGTTGGACAAATCGTCCAGCGGCAGAATGATGACGTGGTTGCGAATGCCCACCCGGCCGTTTTCACGGCGATATCCCATAAATTTTTTTTCCATGATTACCACCTCTTGGTTTTTACGTTATGTACGTGAAGATGCTCGCCTTTCTTGATCGGTGCGACCACTTTGCCGATATCGGTGTTGTACTTGATTACCGTATCGCCGACTGCGTAGTCCCGCAGCGCGACCTTGTGGCCGATCGGAATATCGCTGAGCAGCTTGATGGTAACCGTCTGATCTTCCTTCATTACCCAGCCGGTAATTTCCTGCCCGGCTGACAATCCCTCGACAACTGCGACGCCGACGCCGTCAGCAGCTTCATGTACCAAAAAATCGATAGCCATGTGTTCCTCCTGCAATGGATTAAAAATGATGAATCGAGCTTCGGCAGGCAAGGGCGTCTGCCCGCGCCCCCCGGATTTCCGGTCTCGGTTCATTGGTGAGCTTTCCTGACGAAAGCCGTTCCTGTTATCAACCGGGAACCTCTGCCCATGCATCAGTTCCCGTTCCGCCTCATGGTTCCTTATGATAGAAGTACGTGGTGTTCGCGTTGGGAATAATGCCGATTCTCGGTCTTCCCGCGAAGCTGTCCACCCACTCGCCTACCACCTTTGACGGGTCCGCAGATCGGAGGTGACATTTCTGCAGGACCCTCGCATCCAGCTCCGAGCTAACCGCCACATCGAATTCGCTGAGCGTACGCCCGAACAGATAGGCCTTGTGGGCGCCCATCCTGAATCCCTGTTTCTTAAAATCCTCCAGCACCTCCCTGGGGCTGGTGAACTGCGATACGTAATCGAAATAGACGTCGTCGCCGACGCCCTGGGTCGACGCGGCGAGCAGCAGGATGTTGCCGCCTTTCTTGACCGCCTGGGAGGCCAGATTCAGGCCTTTCTGGGCCTGGTAGAGACAGATATCCTTGGGGTACCCGCCGCAGCTGGCGATGACGATGTCAAATTTATCTTCGATCCCAACCCCGTACAGCGCCGCACAGGTCTCGGCCCCGGCCAGCAGCATCTTCAGCGGGTCGCCTGCAAGCACCTGAACGACCTGCTTGGTGGGGGCCATGATGAAGTTCAATGCCAGGTCGACGCCGATCATCTCCCCTGCCTCGTTGAGGTCCTCGCGCACCGGGTTGTTGTGCAAGATTCCGACCTGGGCGTGGTCGCTGAACATCAGGGAATGGTTGTGCTCGATCGTCGCGGAACTGCCGCAGCCGATGACGACGCCCTTGGAACCGCCGGTGAAACCGACGAACTGATGCGGGTCGATCTGGCCGACGACGATTTTCAGATCCGCTTCCGCAAATGCCCTATTGATTCGAACTGGAGTACCCCGGCTGGTGTAGCCGTAATCGGTCATTGCACTGGCATGCGCGTCATGGCCGATCACCCGGCACGATCCGGCGGCATCAACCGGAACCAGTCGCCTCAGGGTGGCTTCGTCGAGCGGCGGGTGCAGGCCGCCGCCGACAATGATCGTGATCCTCTCGGGATTGAGGCCGGGCCGCCTGCCGAGGAGCCAGTCAAGCAGAACCGGCAGCACCGTCTTGACCGGCAATGGTCGGGTTTCATCCGGAATGGTGATGGCCACTGTCGCTGCTTTGCCGACCCGATCGATAATTCCGCGATCTCCATCGAGGTCCCCCAGTACGCGGGACACTTCATCACTGACCGAATCGACCGGCGGCATGTGGTTGGGTTCGAGAACGCTGACATCAGCCGAATCCGGTATATCAACGTGTACCGTTCCTGTTCCGTATTTCAGATCGATGTTCATGGATCACCTTTTTGAATTATCACAATACCCAGAGCAAACTTTGGGCCAGTTCCAGTACAGCCCATAATTATCCAGAATAACGATATATACGGTCACGCTCGCGGAGCTCGTGCCCAATTTTGGCGCCCAATATTGGGCATCTCGCCCAATATTGGGCTTGCCTTTTCAGCACACAGGGACTATGGATGAAGCATGGATAAAACCATTCACCCAGCATCCAAATCCAGAGTTCGATGGACCAGCGAGACCCGTTACAAAATCCTGCTCGAGCTCAATAACGCTATCGTCACCTGCAAGACCCGGGAAGACCTGTTTCTGGCCCTGTCGAAGGAGCTGCAGCGGCACTTCGCCTACGACCGGCTGTGCATCATGCTGTATGATTCAACCCAGCACACCATCACCTATTTCGCAGCCGCCGACGGCGTCCAGCCCAGCGGGGTCATTGCCAGACATTCCCGGCCGCTGGCCGACGGCGCCATCGCCCGCATGTCGATCCAGTCTGGTCAGCCGGTCATCTTCGACGATCTGAGCCGTTACACCGATCTCAGTTCGATCGGTGAACTGGTGAAGGCCGGACTCACGTCGACGATGGTGTTTCCGATGATCGTCCGTGACACGATACTCGGCACCATTCACTTCAGTTTCACCAAGGCGCCGGATGGCATCTCCGAGCTGACCGAGCTGCTCCAGGCCTTGTCCAGGCAGATCGCCATAGCGGTGGAGAACATGCTCGCCTACACCTCGCTGCAGAATTCCAACCGCCACCTGCTCGAAGAAAAACAGTTCCTGCTGACCCACGGCCACGAATATCAGAGCAGCAAATTCGTCTTCGTGTCGTCGAAAATGAGCCGGATCATGCAGATCGTCGATCAGGTCGCCGAAACCGACGAAACCATTCTGATCACCGGGGAAACAGGGACCGGAAAGGACTATCTCAGCCGGCTGATCCATGACCGCAGCAGGCGCCGGAACAATCTGTTCGTGAAGACCAACTGCCCCGGCCTGACCAGCTCGCTGTTCGAAAGCGAGCTGTTCGGACATGCCAAGGGGGCGTTCACCGGTGCCGACCGCCAGCGTCTCGGCCGTTTCGAGCTGGCCGACGGCGGCACGATCTTTCTCGACGAGGTCGGCGACCTGCCGATGGCCCTGCAGGCAAAGCTTCTCCAGGTTCTCCAGGAACGCAGAATCGAGCGTGTCGGTGAAAGCACCTCGATGGACATAGATGCCAGAATCATTGCCGCAACCAACAAGGACCTGCTGCAGAGCGTCAAAGCAGGACAGTTCCGCCAGGATCTCTTCTACCGCCTTGAAACGGTCACCATCAACGTACCGCCCCTGCGCGAGCGGCTGGAGGATATTCCGCTGCTGGTGAACAAGATCAACAAGAGCGAATCGGAACGCATGAACCGGCGGCCTCCGGTCTACACAGACGATGCGATCGGGGTGCTGTGCCAGTATCACTGGCCCGGCAATGTGCGGGAATTAAAGAACATGGTCAAGAGGCTGATCATTCTGCAACCCGGCGAGTCCATAGATTCGGAAAACATCAGGCGCACCTTTCCGGTGACCATGGCCGGTGCAAACCAGCGGGACTCCTTCACCACCCTCAACCAGGCTGAACGCAGCCACATCATCCAGGCCCTGAAGTCCACCGGCGGCATGGTGGGGGGCAGGTATGGAGCCGCCAGGCTGCTCGGCCTTCCCCGGTCGACCCTGCAGTACCGCATGAAAAAGCTTGCGATCGAGCCGCACGAATACCGCGGTTCCTCACACACTGAACACATCTGAAATACCGACAATGGTGCAGGTGATGGGGACAGGATGTTTGTGCCCTCTTGCCCATCAGCCCCTGAGGGGGGGTACTTCGAGCTATCCCAGATCGCTGAGGCGGTTTGCTTCAGGCTGCGGCTCTGCGGCCTGCAGCAAAGCGCCTCAGTCCCCTGATGAACCCGATTTGTGCCTAGGCGGCTGAGAAATCACAACAATGCCCTGATCTCTTCGATCAGCGATACCGGTACTTCCAGCCCCCGTTCTTCACTGCGCTGCCGCTGGCCGAGCCGTCCCGTTCCCGGGAAGCGCGCACCTTCCAGTTCGGCATAGAGGGCCGCCAGATCCCGGATACGCCCGGCGAATCTCCCGCCGGACAGCGCCTGGGCATCGATGGCCAGGATTACCTGGCCGAGCGAGGGGGGATCGCCTTCGCCGTCGAACAGAGAGGGGGCCTCGGCGCTGAGTGCCGAACCCGCCAGACAGGCTGACATGACCTCTATCATCAGCGCCAGCGCCGCCCCCTTCACCCCGCCGATCGGCAGCATCGATCCTTGCAGCGCGATTTCCGGATCCGTCGTGGCCACCCCGTCCGGCCCCAGCGCCCATCCCTCCGGAATCGATTTTCCTGCCTGCCGGGCAGCGTTGATCTTGCCCCTGGCAACCACCGACAGGGCAAAGTCGATAACCAGCGGGTCAGGTTCGTACGGTGCGGCGAATGCCACCGGATTGGTTCCGAGCACCTTTTCCCTGGCCCCGAAGGGAGCAATTGCCTTCGGGGTGTTTCCATACACGAATGCGATCAGGCCCTGTCTCGCCAGATCCTCGCAATGATGGCCGGCAACCCCGAAATGGTGGGACCGGTAAACAGCCGCGGCGGCAATCCCAAGCGCCCGTGCGCGGCTGGTCAGTTCGGGCAGCGCCAGCTGTATCGCCGGGTAGGCGAAGCCGTGGCCGGCATCGACCCTGAACAGCCCCGGTCTGGCGTCTTCGAGGCGCGGTTGCACCCGGCCATCGACCTTTCCGGTTTTAACCTGGGCCGCGTAGGACGGCACCCGGGACAGGCCATGCCCCCGCTGACCGTCCGCCTCCGCCCGCACCAGCGCTCCGGCGGTTGCTGCCGCATTGTGCGCCGATGCGCCGGCCGCGATGAACGCCCCGCAGCACAGCGAACGTGCCTCCTCGATCCCTATTATGACGGTGTTGCTCATGCTGGCTCCTCCTTGTCTCCGTAACCAGCCGTTGCAGCAATTACCGCACACACGGCTACGGCACGCTTGCCAACAACGATAATTTTTGTTAAAAACATTACAAAATAGCTTATATTTTGTCCATAATCATACATTATATTCACTGAAATCACTACCTGCGGTGATCACATGGCACATATCAGCTGCGTCGGCCTGGCCTGCCTCGACTATCTGTTCAGTGTACCAACGCTGCCGAGCGGCGGCGGAAAATCCTTTGCCGACAACTATAAGGCGGCACCCGGCGGGCCGGCGGCGGCGGCGGCAATCGCCGTGGCGGCTCTGGGACACCGGGCGAGTTTTATCGGCCGGCTCGGAGACGATCAGACGGGCCGCGAGGTGGTGCGCCATCTTGCCTCACGAAACGTCGACACCGCTCACATCAGGCTGATCGAAAACGAGACATCCCAGGTGTCATCGGTCATCATCGACCGGAGCGGCGAACGGCAGATCATCAACTACTCGAGCAGCACCCTCGATTCCGACCCATCCTGGATTCCCGAAGCAATCATTCAGAACAGCGATTTCGTTCTGGCCGACGTGCGCTGGCCGGAGGGCGCCCAACATGCCTTGAGACTGGCCCGAACCCACAACATCCCCAGCCTGCTCGACGCCGATATCACCCCGGTCGACATCAGCGGCCTCGTCGATCTTGCCACCTATACGGTTTTCAGCGAGCGGGGCCTGGAAATGGTCAGCGGCGTCAAGAATGTCGCCGAGGCATTGTCTACAATCGCTGCCGTCACGTCCACCTGGCCGGCGGTCACCGCCGGGGAGCGCGGCTGTTTCTGGCTGGAAGACGGACAACTCCGCAACAGCCCGGCCGAAGCAATCAACGCTGTCGACACCTGCGGTGCCGGAGACGTGTTTCACGGGGCATTTGCCGCGGCCATGGCGGAACAGATGCAGCTTCACGAAGCGATGCGATTCGCCGGCGTCACCGCGGCGCTGAAATGCCTGTCCTTTGGCGGCAGTTTGGGCGCCCCGGATCGCGCCGAGGTTGATCGGTATCTGGCCGGGAAGAGAACCGCAGGAGGCGGTGACAGGGTCGAATCCGCCTGCTCTCAGAGCGGCAATAAGAAAAGCCGGAGAGGGTAGAGGAAATCCGCCCAATCTTCTTTCGACTCAGGCTTTATTGCTCGAACCGAACAGCCTCATTTTCGAGACCACCGCAGTGCAGACGGCTCCCATACCCTGATCGAGATCGGCCAGTAGATCGGAGTCAGGCTCGTCGACCAGGCGGGTTCTTAGAAACGATTTCAGCACGACCTTGAGACCGGTGTTCACGTTAATCTTCCTGATTCCGTTGGCCACCGCAGCCTTCAGATGATCATCCACCACCCCTGATGCGCCGTGGAGTACCAGCGGTACCTGAATCTGCTCGTGGAGTTTCTTGAGCAGGTCCTGATTGAGCGAGGTCCCGGCCGTCTTCATGCCGTGAACGCTGCCCAGCGATACGGCCAGGAAATCGACGCCGGTTTTCCCGGCAAACTCGACCGCCCGTGACGGATCGGTCATGTCTTCCGTGCTCACCCTGGCCGTGCCGTGGGGTACGATGCCGATCTCGCCCTCGGCGGTGGCGCCGCAGTCATGGGCCATCCGCACCACCTCTGTGGTTTTTGCAACATTTTCCTCGAAACTCAGCGAGGACCCGTCGAACATCACCGAATTGATCCCCAGATCGAGCGCCCGGCGGACCACCTCGAGATCGCGCGCATGGTCGAGATGAACCGCGACCGGCACCTCGGTCTCCTGGGCGATGAGTCGGCAGGAACTGATCAGGGGCGCCAGCCCCATATATTTTATGGACATCATGCCGACTGCCAGAATCACCGGTGATCGCTCCTGTTCTGCAGCCCGGACCACGGCGCGGGTGAATTCCTGATTATGAATGTTGAAATGACCGACCGCCCACCGACTTTCACGGTCGACGCCAAGCTGGTTGAGGTTGCACGGATTCATGTCTGCTCCTTCCGGATCTCCGGATCGCTGGAGGTTTTCCTGGTTGCTGTCAGATAAAAATCAACAAAATACAACGATAACTGCCGATAGAATGTCACGTTGCACAAAAAAATCAAGGATAAAATGAAATATTATTGACACTATGTTTTATCCATGTCATATAAGTTACATTATTTCTGTTATAATCTAACAAACAACGGGTGACAGAGCGTCAGGAGCGATACAGATGGAAATGGTCAAGCCCCGGGTCGGTGTGCTGGCTGTCGGCCGCACCACCTTCGATGTCCCGTTTGCAGAAACGATGCTCGAATCGGCATGGATGGCACTCACCAACCTGGACATTGAGCTTTTCGGAGAGAAGAAACTGCTGTTCGATCCGGCCGAGATTGACCCGGCGCTCGAATCACTCAAAGCGCAACCTGTGGATATCATGCTGCTGCTTCAGGTGACCTTCACCGACGCGGCGATGACCCTGGAGATCGCCAGACAGTCAGACGCACCGCTGGTCATGTGGTCGTTTCCAGAACCACGCACCGGGGGCCGGCTGCGGCTCAACTCGTTCTGCGGCATCAACCTGGCCGCCCATGCCCTGTCCCGGGCCGGTCTTTCCTACGAATACGTGCACGGCATGCCCGAAGATGCAGCAGTGGCTGGACAGCTGACCGCCATTGCCCGGGCAGCGGCGGTCAAAAACAGCCTCAGGTCAACGAGGATCGGCGTGATCGGGCAGCACCCCGAGGGGTTCGATGCCTGCGCCTTCAGCCATCGCGAATGCGCCGATCTGTTCGGCATCGAAATCGAGGAACACGATCTGATCGGTTTTCTGGACTCCTTGCAAGAAATGGATGATGCACCGGCCAAAGCCCTCTACGAAACACGCAGGCAGGTTTTGACCAATCTCGTCGACATGGATTACCAGACCACGCTCAAGACGCTGAAGGCCTATGAAGGCATGCGCCGCCTGGCCGAGAAACAATCCTACGCGGGCATTGCCGTGCGCTGCTGGCCCGACTTCTTCACCTATTACGGCGGGGCCGCCTGCGGGGCCGTGGCGATGCTCAACGAACAGTTTATCCCGGGCGGCTGCGAGGCGGATGTGCACGGAGTGATCACGGCGCTGATCCTGCAGCGGCTGGCCGGAGAACCGGCCTTCAACACCGACCTTGTCGACATTGATGAGGAGACGGATACCTGCGTATTTTGGCACTGCGGGCAGGCCCCGGTGCAGATGGCCGACCCCGAGACAGCTGTCAGGGCCACCATCCACTCCAACCGAAAACTGCCGTTGCTCAACGAATTCCCGCTCAAACCCGGCCGCTTTACAATGGCCCGTTTCAGCAAGGGACACGGCAAGGCGACGATGGTGCTGGGTGCCGGAGAGATGCTCCGGGCGCCGCTCGCCTTTTCGGGGACTTCTGGAGTAGCCAGACTCGACAGCCCGATCGGCGAGGTGCTCGATAACCTGATGCAGGCGGGTCTGGAGCATCACACAGCCATCGTCTACGGAGAACACCGGCCGGCGCTTCGCAAACTGGCTCACATGCTCAATATTGGAATTGTTGAACTGACTCGATAGTCGCAGCCATCCGCACCAGGTCCAGAGGAGGAAACGGTATGGAAACATTGCACAAGCTCAGGGAGGGGCTGGAAAGGCTCAATGGCTGGGTCGACAAGGTTGCCGTCAACCTGTCCTGGATCATGCTCCTGATCATCACCCTGCTCAATATCGTTCAGGTTTTCTACCGGTACGTGCTCAACAACGCCCTTTCCTGGTCGGAGGAAGCGTCGCTGTGGATGATGGTCTGGATCACCTTTCTAATGCTTCCCGTCGCCTACCATCGCGGGCTCAACATCTCGATGATGTTCTTCCGTGACCGGCTCAACAAGAACCGGCTCGAGTATCTCATCCGCTGCTGCTTCCACCTTGTCGTCATCGTGATCGCGGTGGTCTGTTTCGATCAGGCATGGAAGATGTACAAGGGCGGTTTCCGGATCGAGATGCCCGCCCTGGAAATCACCAAAGCCTGGGTTTACGTGATCATGCCGCCGGCCTGGCTGCTGCTGATCATTGCCGCCGCCGGCCAGTTTTTCAGGGATTTTATCGGCATCCTCTCCCCTGAGACGGCGAGGACAGCCGAGGAGGCTGAAGAAGAACTTCTTGCCGGCGATGCCGCTGTTGAGGGAGGAGCCCGCTCATGACCTATTTCATCGTCTTTCTGGTAATGATGTTCAGCGGCATGTCGGTGGTCTTCGCGCTGCTGTTCGGGCCCGGTCTCGCTTTCGTGCTCGACGGCAAGGTCATGTTTCTGAAGCTGCTCTACTCGCGCCTGTTCAACGGCATCTACAGCCCGGCACTGCTCGCCCTGCCGTTTTTCATCGTGGCCGGCGAGATCATGAACCAGGGCGGCATCACCAAGAACCTCGTAAAACTGGCCACCGCCTTTCTCGGGCACCGCAGGGGCGGCCTCGCCCAGGTCAACATCGCCTCGTCGATGCTTTTCGCCGGCTTGTCCGGATCCGCTGTCGCCGATACCTCGGCGCTCGGCTCGATGCTGATCCCGGCGATGGAAAAAAACGGCTACACGAGGCGCTTCGCCGCCGCGGTGACCGCCGCTTCGTCGGTTATCGGACCGATCATCCCCCCGTCAGGCCTGATGATCATGTACGCCTTCGTGATGAACGTATCAGTGGCCGGCTTGTTCGCCGCCGGCATCGTTCCCGGAATCGCCATCGGCGCCGGGCTGATGCTGCTTACCGCCTATCTTGCCAAGGTCCGCAACTTCCCCGTTGCCAACGAGCCGATGCCGTGGAGCGAGCGGTTCAAGGCGCTGTGGGACGGACTGATCCCGATGATGACCCCGGTCATCATGCTGGGCGGCATCCTGGCCGGTATCTTCACCCCCACAGAAGCCGCCGCGATCGGGGCCGGATACGCTTTGATCGTCGCCCTCACCACTCGCCAGATGTCTTTCCGGGATATCCCCCGGGTGTTCACCTCCGCAGCCATATCGTCGGGGGTGATCCTGATGCTGGTCGGTGCCGCCGTCTCCTTTGCGTCGATCGTGAGTTTCTACCACACACCTGAGAAAATGGCCAAGCTGGTGCTGTCGGTGAGCGAGAATCCGTACGCGGTGTTCTTCATGGTCAACATCCTGCTGTTCGTGGTCGGCATGTTCCTCGACGCCGGCCCGGCCATTCTCATTTTAGGGCCGATCCTCGGACCGGCCATGGTTCAGGTGGGTATTCATCCGCTCCACTTCGCCGTCTGCATGTGTGTAAACGTGACCGTAGGCCTCGCTACGCCGCCGATGGGTCTGGTGCTCTTCGTGGCGGCTGGAATCAGCCGCGAGTCACTCGAGAAGATCGCCCTGGAAATGATCCCCTTTCTGATCGTGGAATTCCTGGTGATCTTTCTAATTTCCTATTTTCCGATTCTCACCATGGCCATCCCGAACTGGCTTGGATACCTCGACATTCCCGAGGCGGCCAGCTGGATTCTGGGCGGAATCGGTCGATAGACAACCAACTGGGTAAACCCAGCAATCAAACCTGGAGGAGCTAGCAATGAAAAGAGTATTGGTAATGATGATCGCCTGTTTCTTCGTCTTCGGAGTTACATCGGTGTATGCTGCCGATCACACCCTGAGGATCGTCCATCTCTCCAACACCAACGATGAGGATTACGACGGCGCACTGGTATTCAAGGACTACGTCGAAGCGCGATCCAACGGCAAGATCGCCGTGGAAGTCTACCCGGGTGCCCAACTCTGCGGCAATGCGGCCGAGTGCTACGAAGCAACCCTGAGCAACATCATCCAGATCCACCAGATGACCATCGGCGGTATCTCGGTCGCCTTTCCCGAACTGCAGGTACTCGATCTTCCCTACATGATGGACAACGACGCGGTGGCCGAGGCGGTGCTGACCGGGCCGTTTTTGAACACGCTGCGCCAGTACGTCCTGAAAAAGGGCGGACCGCGCATCATGACCATGACCAACACCGGCGGCTGGAGAAACATCGCCAACACCAAGAAGCAGATCCAGACCCCTGCAGATATGAAAGGGCTGCGTATCCGTACCATCAACTCGCCGCTGCAGCAGGAGTTGGTCAAACTGCTCGGCGCTTCCGCGACTCCCGTTGCCTGGCCGGAAGTCTACACCTCGCTGGCCACCGGTGTAATCGATGGTTCCAAGAACGGCATCACCGATATCGTGGGCATGAAATTCCACGAGCACATCAAGTACATCACGCTTGACGGCCATGCCTACATGGCCAGCCTCTGGATCATGAACGAAGATGCCTACCAGGCGCTGGACGACGAGCAGAAGCG
>JAJDNR010000117.1 GCA_022340565.1 Desulfofustis sp. | reverse complement strand
CGGGGCTGAGTGAATATGCCATGAATTCGGAAAACCGGCTGTTGATCGTGAAGGCATGAAAGGCCCCTTCACTGCCGTTTCGTTCAGCCAGCACGTAGCTCGCTCCAGCCGCTGCAGACCGGACAAACTCGACGACCCCCGCCAATCTGCCGGGATCTATGTCGCTTTCGCTGCCGACGACGGAAAGGGCATATTCGACACCTCCATAGAGTTCGTCAGGCAACAGGGGCAGCTGTTCTTCAGCAGCCGCTGCTGAGGTCCCCAGCAACAGAACCGTCAAAACCAGGTGGATGAAAAAAACCCGCAGCTTGACACCGCTCCAGGTCGGCTTCTGTCTCTTGTTAAACCAATGCATGCTTCGCCTGCCTGCAGCTTTCCGCTGCAATTCATATGTTTTTCAGGCCCTAACGCTGCCGAGGCCGTAACACCTTCGTCGTACTGTACCATTTCAACCAGGATTGCGAAACCGTGACGACCGGCTGAACTCCGGAATGTTGACAATAATCCTTAGCACAGATTTGTCCAGTTCCGCCGGCGACCATCGCCAGGAGTCGTCACGCTCCATCTACAGATAGCGATCGATGTCAACCTCGTCGAGCTGCTCTGCTTCAAGGAACGAGCGGGCATATTCCCGGTAAATCCCGCTGGTCAGAAAGAGGCGGAAAAGATCGCTGTCGAAATGTCCCCTCCGGTGCATCGATCCCATGATCGCGATCGCCTCGCTGAGCTTTTTTGCCTTCTTGTATGGTCTGCCCGAAGCGGTGAGGGCCTCGAACACATCGGCGATCACCATGATCCGGGCCCTGATCGACATCTGCTCGCCGGTCAGCTGCCTGGGGTAACCGGTTCCGGTCATCGTTTCGTGGTGTCCTCCGGCAATCTCCGGCACCCGCTGCAGATGATCGGGAAACGGCAGAGTTTCGAGCATTTTTATGGTCTGCACGATATGGTCATTTATCTTATACCGCTCCTCGGCGCTCAGCGTCCCCCGCCTGACCGTGAGGTTGTACAGTTCGCCTCGATTATAAAGGAATTGCGGCTCCTCCAGTTTGAATCCCCAGGGGTTGTCGGCATCGATATGGTCGGCTGCCGAACGCACGATCAGATGCTCATCCTTGTCATCGAGCAGCCTCTCTGGTGCCGGCAGCTCCGGCTCCTCGGTCCGTTCCTTCCGGATCCGCTCCTCCCAGGCAACACCGAGCCGGTCATCGAAATGCCGCTGCCAGGTTCTTCGGGCAATGGCCCCGAGGCGCTCGACCGCTTCATCGGCAAGTGCTTCTCCACCGAGATTGCAGGCGGCCACAAAGGTGAATTCCTCGGCAAGATCGTTGTTGAGGTGCTCCAGCTCCTCGAGGAGTTCGCGCTCATCGCCTCCGGCAGCAAGCGATCGCCAGTAGCGTATTTCGCCGTCGCGCCTGATCACTTCGAAGCGCATGCGGATCTCATGGATGCGGTTATAGATGGTCTCCAGCTTGGTCGCCTTGTCAACGACGAATTCCGGCGTGGTGATTTTCCCGCAGTCGTGCAGCTTTGCCGCTACCCGCAGCTCCTCCCACTCGTCATCCGACCATTCACAGCCGCTGAAGATGCCCTGTTTTTCAGCGCAGACCGCATCGGCCAGCATCGACGCGATCACCGGCACCCGCTGACAGTGCTCACCGGTGTAAGGCGACTTGGCATCAATCGCCTCGATGATGAGATCGATAAAGGCTTCGAACAGCGCCTTCTGCTGATCGATGAGCTGTTTGGTCTGCAGGGTCACCCCGGTAAATTCCGAGAACTGCTCGACAAACAGCAGCCGGTCCCGGTACTCCGGGGTTTCCAGTTTCTCGCCGGATCCGCGGTAGAACATGCACAGGGCCCCGAGGCAGGAATCTTTCTGCCGGCCATGCAAGGGAATACAGCGGATCGTCATTTCCCCGCCGGCCGTGAACAATGCCTGCTCCGCTCCGCCCGCGGCTTCAGTTCCGACATGCCAGCTCTGCACCGAGGAGCCGGTCACGGCTGCGGACAGCGGGTTCGCTTCATCGACGGAAACCTTTTGCGGCATCCAGGTTGCGAACAGGGGGCCGCTGCAGTTGGAGGGATACAACTCATGATGTTTCGAATCGAGCAGATAGATGCAGGTTCCGTCAGCGTGTCCGGCTTCGCCGGCCACCTCTGCCAACCGGTTGAGCAGTGAATCGAAATTCTTTTCGCGATTGATCGACTGGAGCAGCTGCAGAAATTCAGATACCCGCTGTTTCATGAAGGCCATCGTCGAGGCCAGATCGTCGACCTCTCTGATATAGGCACTCACCGATTCGGTTTCGCTGAAATCGAATCGGCGCACACGATCGGCATCGGCGCTCAAGGAGTTGAGCGGCTTGGCGATTCCCCGGGCCAGTCCCAGGGTCAGCGGAATCATCGCGAGGATGATGGCCAGGGCGAAGAGAACGGCCCGGGTCATGATGCGATGAACTCCCTCCATCAGTTCGTCAACAGGTATGGCCAGCGCCAGAAACAGTGGAGAGCCGATCTGAAAGTCAAGATGGATAATGGTCGCGACCCAGCTACCCGATGCCGCATCCAGGGTCTGCTTGCCGAGATCCTGCTGACGGTTTTCCTGCCAACGCTGAACAAGCGTGTCGAGCACCGGTTCCTGCAGGTCAGCGACGAGGCCGCGCTCCCACCTCGCTGCCGTTCCGACGCCGGAGGTGCTGACCAGCTTCCGGGCATCCTCGCAGGCTATGAGCCGGCTCTGATGATCGAACAGCGCCACCTGGGTATGCGGGGTGATTTTGTGGTTTCCGATCAGCTCGGAAAGGGTTTCCAGCGTCACATCCGCACCGATTACCGCCCTCCCCGAAGGGGTTGAAATGGAAAACGTCATGCCGATTTTCTTATCGGTGAAAAAAATGTAGGGGTCCGAGCGAACCATTGTGCTTCCGGCCATGGCCTGCTCGTACCAGGGCCGCACCCGCGGATCGAAATCCGTTTCCCATTCCCTGGACTGCAGCCGATTACCCCGCTCATCGAAGAAGACAAAGCGTTTCGACACGGCACCGGATTCATGGTCGATGGACTGCACCATCCAGGATACGGCATCGGGGGCATTGAAAAACTCCCGCAGAGCCTCCGTTTGAACCCTGCGCAGCATAAAGAAATCCCCATCCGGGTAGCCGACATATACGGAAGACAGTTCTTTCGCCGCTTTCAGCGATTCGATGAGAAATGGTAGGCTCGAGAGCCGCTGGCTAAAATCGTGAAACTCGACGATCTGATAGTTGGAAATCAGATTCACCATTGCCGTCGGCGGGGTGGTTATGTGCTCCAGATCCCTGGTGGCGTCCAGCAGGATCCTCGCCAGCCGCTTGTCCACCTCGGTATCGATCATGTGCCGGCTCTGCGTATAGAAAAGAACGGACAGGCTGCCGCAGCAGCACAGGACGAGCACCAGGAACAGCGTGGAGATATGAACGCGGAGCGGATAACTTTTTTTTACCAGTCTCGACAGCAGGCTCATCGGGAACCTCCTCTTTCGTGTGCGAGTCAGATCACCACAGACTCACCGCAGAACGTACCCGAAGAACATGGCTCCTGCAACCGGGGTTCGCGGTCAAACCGCTATTAAACAATTTTTTTAATAGCTCAACAAATTTTAATTGATTCGTATGGGTTAATGCGATATAATGAACATATGCACAGATAAACCACACCAGGTGTCATCATGGATGAGCGTGAAAACCTTCTTGATCAGTTGAAAAAACTGGGCAGCGCAATTGTCGAGATGTTCGGGAAACATTGCGAGACCTGCATCCACGATCTGAATGATCTGCATAACTCGCTGATCTTCATCAAGGGTTCGGTAACCGGCCGTTCGATCGGGGCGCCGGCCACCGATCTGCTGGTGAAGATGCTGCAGGCCCGGAAGCGGCCGGAGGACATGCACGGCTACCGGACCGTGACCGGGGATGGGAGAACCCTGAAGTCCTCGACCACCTTCGTCTGCGATAACGAAGGCAGGCCGGTCTTTGCGTTCTGCATCAATTTCGACACCACCGAATATTTCAATGCCAGCCGGGCATTGGACCAATTGCTGGCCGATGAGCTCAACGGATTGGGGGCCGCTCACCCGGCCGGCCATGCCGAGACCTTCGCGCAGTCCCCGGCAGAGACCATCGAGGCGCTGTTCCAGCAGGCGGTGCTGGAAATCGGCAAGCAGCCGGCAACCATGACCACCGAGGAGAAAACCGAACTGGTCGAGGTTCTCGAGCGCCACGGGGCTCTGCAGTTCAAAGGGGCGGTGGAGCAGATCGCGCTGCTGGCCGGGGTTTCCAAGTATACGATCTACAACTACTTGAAGAAGATACATGCCAGGCAGGCAGTCAATCATGTGTAAGGAGCAGATTATGACGTTCACCGTGAAGGATATTCTCCAGATGGAAGTCACCCCGGCGCTGGGCTGTACCGAGCCGGCGGCAATCGCGCTTGCGGCGGCCGCGGCGGCACGTCTTCTGGAAAACAAGCACTTCAACCACATCGATCTGTGGGTCGATCCCAATATCTACAAAAACGGCATGGCCGTGGCGATCCCCGGGACCAACATGATGACCGGACTGGATGTCGCGGTGGCTGTGGGTGCGTTCGGCGGAGATCCGACCCTGGGTCTCGAGGTCCTGAACACGGTCGACCAGGCCGCCATCGAAAAGACCAGGAAGCTGATCGACGACAACGGTGTCGATATCCATCTCTACGAAGAGACGGGACTGCATGTAAAAGTGGTCATAACCTCCGGCAATGACCAGGCTTCCGCGGAGATCAGGGAATTGCACAACAATATCGTCGCGCTGTCGATCAATGGGGAACCGGTGACCGACTCGGACCTTCTGTCCGCCGCCGTTTCGGCAAACGGCAAGTCAGCCGTGTCGCTGCTCGAATCATGGCTGATGACCCTGACGCTCGACGATATCTACGAGATGATCGACGAACTCGATGAGGATGATCTGGCTTTTCTGAAAAAAGGCGTCGACTACAATGTCAAATTGGCCGAGTACGGGCTCAAATACGGGAGCGGCCTCGGCATCGGCAAGGCGATCGATCGACTGCTCAAGCAGAAACTGCTCGTCAAGGACATGGCCTCATCGGCCAGGATTCTTACCTCGGCAGCCGCTGATGCCCGCATGAGCGGCGTGAACCTGCCGGCAATGAGTTCGGCCGGCAGCGGCAACCACGGTTTGACGGCAATTCTGCCGATCTGGGCGATCAAGGACTTTGTCGACCATGACGAGCAGACCGTGCTGCGCGCCATCGGCCTGAGCCACATCATCACCGCCTATGTGAAAGCCCACACCGGCCGGCTGTCGGCGGTCTGCGGGTGCTCGGTCGCGGCGGGCGCCGGCGCCACCGCCGGAATCACCTACCTGGTGGGCGGCAACGTCGCCCACATGGCCGGGGCAATCAAAAACATCATGGAAGATCTGGCCGGCGTCATCTGCGACGGCGCCAAAGCCGGTTGTGCCCTGAAGCTCAACACCGCGGCCGGTGCGGCGGTCCAGGCGGCACTCTTCTCGCTGCAGGGGATCAACGTGCAGGACACCGACGGCATCATCGGCCAGTCCCCGGAGCAGACCGTCAAAAACCTCGGCACCCTGAGCCACCAGGGAATGGTCGAAACCGACCGCACCATCCTGAAAATCATGCGGGAAAAGGAAATGAGCAGGAAGGATAAAGTCTAGCTGCTTCCGGCATCAAGGTTCTTTTCGTCAACTTCGCTTACCGATGATTCGTTAGAGGCGGGGACCGATTTCAACCCGGGGCGAATTAAGGGGACATGATACTTAATTTGAACTGCAATTAAGTATCATGTCCCCTTAATTCTAATTCGATACGGCCGGAGAGCCGCAGGCTGAAACCGCCCCACTGCGTTTCCCGGATCTGAATCATAGACCTGCGTTTTGATGGATGTCAGCGCTTACTGCTGCATACACCAGTCATAGGCGTTGCTGAACATCTTCATCCACGGGCTGGCCTCGAGGGTCTTCATCTCCTCGGGCAGCCAGTGGGCCTGCCAGCTCAGGAACACCCGCTCGGGATGCGGCATCATTGCCAGATGCCTGCCGTCCGGAGAGCAGAGGCCGGCGATGCCCAGCGGCGATCCGTTCGGGTTGAACGGGTAGGTTTCGGTCGGATCCCCGCTGTCATCGACAAACGCCACCGGGGCCAGGCACTGGTCGAGAACCTGCTGCTCGATTTCCGGATCCGGAAAGTAGAGACGCCCTTCACCATGGTCGACATGGATACCGAAAATAAGACCTTCCATGCCCTTGAGCATGATCGCCGGGCTTGTGTTTACCATGATCGTCGACCAGCGCGACTCGAAGCGCCCCGAACGGTTCCTGACAAAACGCGGCTGACGCCCAGCCTCGAGACCGGTCCACGGAACCCAGCCGATCAATCCGAACAGCTGACAGCCGTTGCAGACACCCAGCGAGAAAGTGTCCGGCCTCCGGTAAAAGGCATCGAACTGGTCCCTGAGCCGCTCGTTGAAACGGATGGTGGCCGCCCAGCCTTTCGCCGACTCCGGAACATCGGCGTAGGAAAATCCGCCGACGGCCGCGACTCCGCGAAAATCCTCGAGGCTTGCCCGCCCGTCGACAAGGTCGGTCATACTGATGTCCCAGACATCGAAGCCGGCCATGTAGAACGCCGAACTCATTTCACGATCCGAATTGGACCCTTCATCCCTGAGCACCGCCAGCTTCGGCTTGCCTGATTTGCCCCTCAGTTCCACCGGCGGGAGCCGGGGGCTGAAATCGACATGGTAGCGCGGTCCGCTGCGCTCGTAGATCTGTTCTTTTTCCTGGTCCACACAGGCCGGTTCCGCCTGCAGCCGATCGAGTTGGTAGCTGGTCTCTTCCCAGAGCCGGCGGAGAACGATCATCGCTTCATCGAGCAGGGTCTGGCCGTTGAAGTTGATGGTGACCCGCTGGTCCGAGGTTGTCTTGCCGATCACCCGTGCGTCGACCCCGGCATCGGCAGCCATCATCCGGATACGCTCCACCTGTCCGGCTGAGCATTCGATTACGTAACCGAGTTCTTCCGAGAACAGCGTCTTGAAGGCCGAACTCTCCCCGGCAAGATCGAGTTTCAGCCCGCAGTTTCCGGCGAACGCCATTTCCAGAACCGTGGTGATCAGGCCGCCGTCGGAGCGGTCGTGGCCGGCGCTGATCAGACCGTTTGTGATCAGCTGCTGGATCAGCAGAAAGCCGTTTTTCAGCAGCGCCGGGTTGTCCACGTCCGGCGAAATCTCGCCGATCTGACCGTATACCTGCGCCAGAGCGGAGCCGCCGAGCCGCTCGAGGCCTGAGGACAGTTCGAGAAACACCAGGCTGGAACCCGGCTGTTTGATGTCGGGGGTGATTTTTCTTCTGATATCGGGTACCGCCGCATACAGGGAGATGACCAGTTGACGCGGCGACTTGACCGTCTCATCGCCGACCATGGTGGCCATGGACAGGCTGTCCTTGCCCCCGTCCACCGCCACCCCGATCTCGATCATCACGTCGCGCATGGCCTTCACCGCGTCCCTGATCGCCGCCCCCTCGCCCGGGAGTTTGGGTGCCCACATCCAGTTCGCGGAACATTTGATCTGATCGATATCCTCGACCACCACCGCCGCCAGGTTGGTGATCGCTTCCCCCACCGCCATCCGCGCTCCGGCTGCCGGGTTGACGAGCATTTTGATCGACTGCTCGCCGATGGCGGTGGCCACGCCGGTGCAGCCGAAGTGACTCTGGGCGATCACCGCCGCATCGGCGACGGTGAGCTGCAGCGGGCCGCAGCACTGCTGCTGGGCAATCAGACCGGTTACCGCGCGGTCGACCTTGCTGGTCAGGAAGCGTTTGGAGCCGACCGACACCAGTTTGAAGATTTTTTCGAGGGCTTTTCTGACCGAGATGTCCGGCGGCAGAATGACCGGTTTGGTCCGGCCGTTGCTGTGGTGGTCGGCAAAGGTCTTCTGCGGTATCGAGCCGAGCAGCGCGTCCAGGTCGATGTCCACCGGCGTCGACCCGTCGGCCGCATCGTGGACCACAAAGCGCAGATCCCCGGTTACTTCGCCGAGCACCTCGCAATTGACCTTCTCGCGCCCGCAGATGGCCTTGAACCGGTCGATATTCTCGGGGCTGATCAGCAGCCCGGCCCGCTCCTGATACTCGGCAACGTAGATCTCCAGCACCGACATGGTCGGGTCGCCGACCTTGATGTTTCTGATCTCGATCCGCCCGCCGGACTCCTCGACCAGTTCCTTAAGCACATTTGCCGGCCCCCCGGCGCCCTGATCATGGATCACGTCGACGATAGATGCGCCCCCCATCTCGTTGCAGGCACGGATAACCCGGTTCATCTTCTGTTCCATCTCGGCGTCGCCGCGCTGCACCGCGTCGAAGTCGAGATCGGAGACATTCTCGCCCTGCAGCATGCTCGAGGCCGCTCCGCCTCCGAAACCGACACGGTAGGCCGGGCCGCCGATCTGAATGATGAGCATGCCCTTTTTCTGGGCCTTCTTGTCGGTCAGTTCGGCGTCGATCTGGCCGATTCCTCCGGTGAACATGATCGGCTTCAAAAAGCCCCAGCGCTCACCGTTCTCGAGCCGCAGATCAAACGACCGGGTGAATCCCTGAATCAGCGGTTCACCGAATTTATTGCCGTAATCGGAAGCGCCGTTGCTCGCCTCGATCTCGATGTCCAGCGGTGTCGCCAGATTTTCCGGCTGCCTGGATTCCATCTCCCACTCCAGGTTGTAACCGGGAATCTTCAGGTTGCCGACACAGTAGCCGGCGGTTCCGGCCACCACGAAGGCCCCCCTGCCGGTACCCTGGACGTCTCGGATACGTCCTCCGGTCCCCGTCTCGGCACCTGGAAACGGAGCCACTCCGGTGGGGAAATTATGGGTCTCCGCGGTGAGCAGCGGATGATAGGTCGGGGACGCCGCCACAAACGCCGACGGTTCCCCGGGGATCTCGGGAATGATCGTATCGATCCGGTAGCCCTGAATCGCACTTGAGTTGTCTTTGAACGCGATCACCGAACCTTTGGGATTGGCCGTGAGGGTATCGCTCACCAGATCGAGCAGCGTGGAGTCCTGCTCGATGCCGTCGATAACCTGGCGCCCCTTGAAAAAGCCGTGCCGCGAATGTTCCGAATTGGCGTTGTTGAGGTCCATGATCTCGACGATGGTCGGATTTCTGCCCTTCTGCCTCACGAAATAATCGTAGTAGAGCGCCCGGTCGAACTCGTCCATCGAGATGCCGGGAATGTCTGCCAGCCCGCCGGGGCCTTTGGATTTCAGATCGACCTCGTATACCGCCTCCGGGGTCACACCGGTCTCGAAGGTGGTCAGCGGTTCCAGATAGCGGCACTCGGTCATGCGGTCATGCATCCGCTCGACGAACGCACTCATCTCTTCTCCGGAGGGCACCAGGTATCGTCTCGAGCGCTCGACCCTCACAATCTTGTTGAGTCCGGTGGCTTCACAGATGGACACCAGATTGGACGACCAGGCGGTCGCGAAATTGAGCCGGGGCCCGACTTCGACCACACGCGGCCCGATCAGCGACGGGCTGTCGGTGATCGTCTCTGCGACGAACCCGTCAGCCAGGATCTGCCGCAGGCTCTGCAGCTCCTGGCTGGTCAGATCCGCGGATAACGCAACATTGAAGCAATATTCCGTCCTTTCGTCCACCAGCCGATACAGATGCTTAATGGATGACTCCATAATCTCCTCTTATTTCGGTTCGTTACCATTGGGTGATTGGACAGCGGGAAGCGAGGAACAGCACCCCGGAAGCTCGCTGTTTCCCCGCATTTTTTCGAAATCCACACTAGCATTAAACCGGGAAAATGTCGCGCTGAAAGTGGCTGAAATCTTGCAAGTCCCCGTAAAAACGACTAGGGTGATCCTGTACTTCCGGACTGGCCTGACTTTCATCACAACCATAGATACGAACCATGGCATCGACATCGTCCACGCCAACCGCTGCCGCTGGCGCAGCCTCCCCGCGGTTTGCATCATACGGGGATTCCTACCACTTCAGAATCGACGACCATCTCGATCTGAAAGCCGTGCTCGAGCTCGACGAAGCGCTGTGGATCGCAACCACCGCGCCGTGTTCGACCATCAGGACCGATGAGACCTTTCTCGAACTGCTCGATGCGGACCGGGATGGGCGGCTGCGGGCTGAAGAGATCAAGGATGGCATCAGGTTTCTATTTGCCAACCTGATCGAATACGCAGGCATTCGGCCCGATAACGACACCCTTGTGCTTGCCCACCTCAGCCCCGAGACCGAAGCCGGCCGGCGTATCCGCAGCTCGGCAGAGAAAGTCCTCAAACGGCTCAACGCCCCGGCCGAAACGATCGGCCTTGAACAGGTAAGGCAGATCAAGCAGGAGGTGCTGCACGGCGGCCTCGACCAGGCCGGCATCGTGTTGCAAGAAGCGGCCGGTGAAGAGCGGATCGGTGGTTTTATCGGCGACATTGTCGCCACGGTTGGCGGTGTCGATCACCCGAGCGGCAAACAAGGCGTCGACCGCCGCTCGCTGGACGATTTTCTGCGGGAGAGCTCAGCATACCTGGGCTGGCTCAATCAAGCCGGCGACATCGGCGCTGATCAGGTCAACACGATCCTCCCGCTTGGCGCTCAAACCGCCGATGCCTACGAACTGTTTCGATCGGTATCTGAGAAATTGCAGCAGTACTTTCTGCTCTGCGACATCAAACGCATCAATCCCGAGCTCCTGGAGCGCATCCTCAATAATCCCGAGACCAGCCCCGCCGCGAACCTGATACAGATCGAATCGGCACAGTCCTACCTTGCCGGAGCACCGTTGAGCATGCCCAATGACTCGGGAGTTCTGAAACTCTCGTCGGGCATCAATCCCTATTTCAAATACCTGATCGACGATTTCGCCACCCGGGTCGTCAGCCCACTGCTCGGCAGCGACGTCGAATCGCTTGACCGGAGCGGTTTTTCCCGGCTGCAGGAGCTGTTCGAACCCTATCGCGGATGGATCGACAGAAAGCCCGAGGTTCATGTCGGCGGTATCGACCCATCGCTGCTGCAGGCTTACGTGACCGATCCGATCTACCGGGACACGCTCGAACGGTTGATCAGGCAAAGCCATGAAACGGCGATCGTGCTGGAAAACATCGTCGAGCTCGAGCGGTTGATTCTCTATCAGGCCAACCTGCTGCCCCTGGTCAACAGTTTCGTGAGCTTTCCCCACCTCTACGACCCGGCCAAAAGGGCGCTTTTCGAAGAAGGGACCCTGATCATGGACGGCCGTCACTTCACCATGGCGGTCAAGGTCGCGGACCGCAAACATCATATCGAAATGAGCAGCAACTCCAATATCTTCGTGATCTACTGCGAATTGTTCGGCACGGGAGGCGAAGTCATGCACGAGATCGCGGTTCCGGTGACCTCCGGCAGTCGCGGCAATCTGCACCTGCACAAATGGGGGATATTCAACGATATCGACGGTAATGAACTGCATGCCAGGGTGGTTGACATCGTGGAAAATCCGATTAGTGTCGTGGAGGCGGTCACGGCCCCGTTCATACGCATGAAACAGGCAATTTCCACGCGTATCGAAGAATTCTCGTCGAAAGCCGAAGAGCGACTCTTTCACCGACGGGACGAAGGCAAAAACAAGGAAGGCGGCACCCCGCTCCTGGGGGTCGGCGGAGTCGCGCTGGCAGCCCTCGGCTCATCGCTTGCCTTCATCACCAAGACCGTTGCCGCAATGAGTGTTGGAACCGTGGCCATAGCGCTGCTGGTGATCGGCGCGGTGCTGATCATCCCGACCGCAGTATCGGCCTACCTGAAACTTTCACGGCGGGACCTCAGCATGATTCTGGAAGGCTCGGGATGGGGCTTGAACAGCAGAATGAAGCTGAACCGCTCCCAGGCAAACACCTTCACTTACAAACCGAACCGTCGGCCGATTTCGCCGAACCCATAGAAACATCATACCAAGGACAACGCTCATGGCCCCTCAACTCATCATTATCGCCGTTTTTCTGACCGTGGTTATCTTCGGCTGGCTGATCGGAACCTACAACAAGTTCATCAAATACCAGAATCTTATCGAGGAAGCGTGGAGTTCCATAGATGTCTCGCTCAAACGGCGCTTCAACCTCATTCCCAACCTGATCTCCGTGATCAAGGGATACAGCGAACACGAGGCCGAACTGATCGACAACAAGACCAAGCAGTTGAAAGGCGACAACACGGTCGGCGAGCGCCTCGAAACCGAGACCCAGATCACCCATTCGCTGAGCGGACTGCTGGCCGTTGCCGAGGCGTATCCGGACCTCAAGGCCAGTGTCAATTTTCTGGAACTGCAGAAATCATTGATGGATATCGAATCTGACATCCAGGATGCACGGGTACGCTACAACCGTTTCGTCGCCCGTTTGAACACGCTGGTGGAATCCTTCCCGTCGAGCCTCATTGCAATGAAGTTCGGATTCAGCAAGCGGAACTACTTTTCGCTCGACCTGGCCACCCAGCGAGAACTGCCGGTGGTGGGTTTCGACGGCAAGAATAAGGAAAAGATCTGAAAAACCGTTCCTGGCCCGCCTGCCAGGTCAGGATTCCGCTGAGTCTGGCCGGCGTTTGCCCGGAACCGGGAAACAGAATGAATGCGCCTGGGCCGCTTGCGGCTCAGGAGGAGTACTTGCCCTCGAGATAATCCTTGAAATAGTTGATCTGCACTTCATGCACGGTCAGCTGGGCCTTGACCACGTCGCCGATCGATACCAGCCCGATCATTTTGGAGTCTTCGATGATCGGGATATGCCTGATCCGATTTTCGGTCATGATCGCCATCAGGCTCTCGACTTCCTCATCGGGGCCGGCAACGATCACGTCTGTGCTCATCACTTCCTGTACCGTCTTGTTGGATATGTTGTGGGGATCCTTGTGAAGCGCCTTGAGTACGTCGACCGGGGCGACGATCCCGAGAATCTTTTCGAACCTGTCGACAACCACCAGCGACCCGATCCGGTTCACCAGGAAATAGGACATCACGTCGACCAGCAGATTCTTCCTGTGGATCGTGACGACCCTGCTTCCCTTCTGCGCGAGAATGTCTCTTGCCTTCATCACCTCTCCTCTGATCGGAAAAGTAAGCTTTCCGTGTGCCCTGATATTCGAGTTTCGGGCGTCATATCACAACGGGTATAAAACTGATCGCAAAGACCGCCGCCGCAAGCGCGAAGGTTCCCAGCGGCGCGAGCGTCATTTCCGAGACGCCGAATTCTTCCTGCGGTTCCCTGAAATACATCGAGATAATCAGGCGCAGATAGTACCACACCGACAGAATGGAGCTGATAATGCCCAACACGCCAAGCGCCACGAACCCGTGCTTGAACGCCCCGGCGATGATGTAGAATTTGCCCATGAAGCCTGCTGTCGGCGGGATACCTGCCATGGACAGCAGAAAGATGGTGATGCAGGCCGCCGAGTAGGGCCTGACCCGGGCCAGGCCGTTGAAGTCGTCAAACCTGATCCGTTTCTCGTCCTCGCCGCCCAGATACGACAGCGCCACGAAGATGCCAAGGGTCGAGGCGGCATAGGCGGCAAGGTAGAAGATCACCGCGCCGTTGCTGACCGTATCGCTGCCGATCGCGACCAGGCCGATGATCAGATAGCCGCTGTGGACGATGCCGGAGGCCGCCAGCATGCGCTTCAGGTTGTTCTGGCCGATGGCGATCAGGTTGCCGACAAACATCGTCAGCACCGAGATCCAGAACAGATAGCCGACCCAGCCGTCCCTCAATTCGGTGTTGATCAGCAGGACATTGGCGAACACGCAGAATACGGCGGTCTTCACCGCAGTGGCCATGAAACCGGTCACCGGCATCGGTGCCCCGTCGTAGACGTCGACCACCCAGGCGTGGAACGGAAAGGCCGCCGCCTTGAACAGCAGCGCCACCATAATCAGCAGTGAGCCGCCGACCAGTGCGGGATTGGCAATGAAGCCGCCTTCCGACACGGCCCTGGCAATATCGACGAATCGGGTGGAACCGGCGCCCGCGTAAATGAACACCGATCCCATCACGAAAAACGCTCCGGCAAAGGCGCCGAGCATCAGATATTTCAGCACCGCCTCCGAGCGGATCACACTCCTGCGGTCGCAGCCGATCAGCGTGTAGATCGCCAGCGACATGATCTCCAGTGCCACGAACACCGTGATCAGTTCGGCCGCCATGGTCATCAGGATCATCCCGCAGGCGGCGAACAGCATCATGCAGTAGTATTCGAGCACGAACCAGCGGTTCTGGGTGAAATAGGTCTGGGCCGCGATCGCCGAGAAGAAGCCGCAGGCCAGGATGATCAGACCGGCCGCCTTGGTGAAGGTCGAGGTGACCAGCATGCCGTTGAAAATCGCTGAATACGGCATGATCGGGGAAGAGTTCTCAACCGTCAACTGGACGAAGAAGGCAAACGCGAACAGGCCGATGCCGAGGATCGAGATGCCCTCCCTCCTAAACGTCTCGAATGCCGCCACCAGCATGATCAGGATGGCTCCCGCGCAGGTCGCCAAAAGTGGAAGAATCGCCATTATATCCTGCATCACAGTTCTCCCGTTTTCAGGTTGGGGCCGGCCTGTGCTGTTCCGGCAATATGCGTTGTGGTGCTGATCGCCGCCAGCTGCTGCTGAGCGGACGGTTCGATTTTCTTGATGAACGGCTGCGGGAACACGCCCATGACAATGATCAGGATGACGATGGGCAGCAGGGTGAGCATCTCCACCGCCGTCAGATCCCTGAAATGCTCCAGCCGCGGGTTCGTGGTTTCAAAAAAGACCCGCTGGAACAGCCAGAGCATGTAGCAGACCCCGATAATCAGGGTGGTGCCGGCAAACAGGGCGATGAGCGGGTTGAATTTCACGGCCCCGAGGATGATCAGGAATTCGCCGATGAACCCGCTGGTGCCCGGCAGGCCGACCGAGGCCAGCATCGCCACAGCGAAGAAGAAGGCCAGTACCGGCGCCTTGGCGGCCATACCGCCGAAATCGTCGATGGTTCTGGTGTCGGTCCGCTCCTCGATGATGCCGAGCATCAGGAAGATCACCCCGGTGGAGGTTGCATGCGCCACGATCTGGTAGAGGGTTCCGGTCAGCGCCTGCACGTTCATGCAGAAAATCCCCAGCGCGATGATGCCCATGTGCGATGCCGAGGAGAAGGCCAGCATCCGCTTCATATCCTTCTGGGCAAGGGCCGCGATGCCGCAGTACATCATGCCCACCACGCCCGAGCAGGCGAGGATCAGCGCGTAGCGGGCGAAGCTCTCGTCAAACACCGGCACCACGAAGCGGATCACGCCGTACACGCCGATTTTGGCCATCACCGCCGACAACACGAAGGTAGTCGCGGTCGGCGCCTCGGTATAGGCATCGGGCAGCCAGGTGTGAAAGGGAAACAGCGGAATCTTGATCGCGAAGGCGATCATGAAGCCGATGAAGGCAAGCGTCGCCGTGGGGCCGGCCAGAGACATCGCGCTCAGGTTTTCCATCGCGAAACTCCATTGGCCGCTCTGATCGTGGTAGGCAATGCCGAGGTAGATCAGAGAGGCCAGCATCAGCAGTGAACCGGCGATGGTGTAGATGGTGATCTTGATAGCCGCAGGGAAACGCCGGGGGCCGCCGTACAGACCGATCATGAAAAAGATCGGCAGCAGCATCACCTCCCAGAAGACATAGAACAGCACCATGTCGGTGGCCGCCAGCGCCCCGATCATCGCCCCCTGGACAATGAGCAGGTTCGCGTAGTAGCCCTTGGCCCGGGTCGCAAACAGCAGGTAGACCATCGGAAACAACAGCGCCGCGGCCGCCAGCACCAGGATCGAGATGCCGTCCACCCCGAGGCTGTAGGCGATGCCGAGCGATTCGTTGACCACCGCATGCTCGGTAAATTCAAAGCCGCCGCTCGCCCCGTCATAGGCGACGAACACCTTCAGACCGAGCAGCACCACAATCACTGAAACCGCCAGCCCGAGCGCCCGTGCCGCTTCCCTGCTGACCGGCAGCAGCAGAAGGGCCAGACCGGTCAGGATCGGCACGAAGATCATGATTGAAAGGTAGTTTTCAAACATTGATGCACCCTTTTTTAGTTCAATGACTGGGAAACCAGCAGGCTCAGAACCGACAGGCCGATCACCATGTAGATCGCATAGACCTTCACGTAGCCTGCCTGGAACACCTTGAAGGCCAGGCCGAACATGCGATACAGCCAGCCGCTCGCCTGCACCGGGGCGTCGATCACGAACGGTTCGATGGCCCGGCTGATAGCCTTGCCGATAAACTGGTACGGCCGCACGATGACGGTGTGATAGAGCTCGTCGACATAGAATTTATGATAGCCGAACTTGTTGAATCCCTTGTAGACCGGCTCCGCAACCGGTACCGAGAACTTCCGGTAGGCGATCGAAACCCCGATCACGAACGCCACCACCGATGCGGCGACGGCTAAAATCTCGAGTCCGACCCCGCCATGGGGATGGTGCTCGACGAGACTCGGCGCCAGCCAGTGCGAGAACTTCTGGTGGCCGCCGAAAATCGCCGGCAGGTTGTAGAAACCGGCGAAGACCGAGCCGATCGCCAGAATGACCAGCGGAACCGTCATCACCTTCGGCGATTCATGGGCGTGATCGAACGCTTCCTGATCCCTCGGGGTGCCGTGGAATACCACGAAGATCATGCGAAATGTGTAGTAGGCGGTCATGCCGGCAACCACAACGCCGATCATCCAGATCAAGACATGCCCGGAAGCAAGCGCCGAGTAGAGAATTTCATCCTTGCTGAAGAATCCCGCGAAAGGCGGGCAGCCGGCCAGCGCCAGGCCGCCGATCAGCATGGTCTTGTAGGTGGTCGGCAGCTTGGACCGGAGTCCGCCCATCTTCCAGATGTTCTGCTCATGGTGCAGCGCGATGATCACCGAACCGGCGGCCAAAAACAGCAGCGCCTTGAAGAAGGCATGGGTAAACACGTGGAAGATGCCCGCCGAGTAGGCGGCGACGCCGACGCCCGCGAACATGTACCCGAGCTGTGACACGGTCGAATAGGCGAGGATCTTCTTAATGTCGTCCTGGTACATGCCGAAGATCGCCGCCAGCAGCGCCGTCAGCATACCGATCCAGGCGACGATTTCACCGGCCGCCGGGACATGGGCGTAAAGAAAACTGAAGCGCGCCACCATATAGACGCCGGCGGTGACCATCGTCGCGGCATGGATCAGGGCGGAAACCGGGGTCGGACCGGCCATCGCATCGGGCAGCCAGACATAGAGCGGGATCTGGGCCGATTTGCCGGTCGCCCCGACAAACAGCAGCAGGCACACGACCAGGCCGACCGGTGCCGTCAGATTTTGGGCATTGGCCTTCAGGGACAGGTAGTCGAAACCGTCGGCGCCGATGCCCCAGAACAGAAAACCCATGCCCAGCACAAAGCCGAGATCGCCGATGCGGTTGACGATGAATGCCTTGTTGCCGGCCATCACGTTGCTGCGGTCGTCGCTCCAGAAGCCGATCAGCAGGTACGAACAGAGACCGACCCCCTCCCAGCCCACGAACATGACCACCGGCCCGTCGCCGAGCACCAGGATCAGCATCGATCCGAGGAACAGGTTCAGATAGGCGAAGAACTTGCCGTAGCGAGCATCCCCCTTCATGTAGCCGATCGAGTAGATGTGGATCAGCGAGCCGACGAAGGTTACGAACAGCAGCATGATCGCGCTGAGCGGGTCGGCGAGAAAGCCCATCGGTATATCCAGCTCTCCGGTCGAAAACCAGGTGTAGGCGACATGGCTCAAAAAGCGCTCCTGTTCCGGAAGCCCCCTGAGGCTGAAGAACACCCTGAGCGCCATGAAAAACGACAACACCGGGCCGATGCAGCCTAGGATACCATAGAGCCGCTCGGATATTTGCTTGCCCTGGCAGGTTGCCAGGTACATCAGTCCCAGGATCAGCGCCCCGGCCAGCGGCAGCAGCGGAATGAAACCCAGATATGAAACGTTGTGTACCATCCGATCACCCTTTGAGCAGACTGAAGATATTGGTGTCCAGGTTGCCTTTGTGCTTGTGCAGCAGGATGATGACGGCCAGCGCCAGCGCCGCCTCGGCGGCGGCCACCGCCATCACCATCAGGGCCAATACATGCCCGTCCATATTCACATGCAGCCGCGATACCGCGACGAAACCGAGGTTGGCGGCATTGAGCATCAGCTCGATCGCCATGAACACGACGAAGACGTTTCTGCGCGATACCACACCGAGAATACCGAGACAGAACAGCACGATACTCAGCGCGAGATAATTGTTGATCATCAGTTCACCCCCCGTTTGCCGGCAAGAACGACGGCCCCGACAAGTGCGACCAGCAGCAGGATCGACACGATTTCAAAGGGCAGCAGCCATTCGGTGAAAAGCAGGTGACCGACCGTCTTCACGTCGCCGAACCCGTCGATGAGCTCAGGATGTTCTTCCGGCAAGGATTTCGCGATTTTGATCATCAACCCGGCGATCGGGGCCACCACGATGATTCCTCCGGCCAGGTAGAACCAGCGGTTGGAGTCGATCGGCAGATCCCGTTCCTGGATGTTCAAGAACATGATGATGAACAGGATCAGGGACATGATCGCTCCGGCATAGACGATGAGCTGTATGGCGAAAATCAGCTTGGCCGAGAGCAGGGCATACAGGCCGGCCAGCGATATCAGCGTCACCACGAACGACATCGCTCCGTTCATCGGATGCTTGAAGAGAATCAGGCCGAGCGCCCCGAGAACCGCGAGCAGCGCCAGCCCGAAAAACAGATAGGTTGCAAGCATGGATCAACCCCCTCCCTTGTGGTAATCGACTTCAGAAAATCCGCCCGGCGTCTCCATCAGCTGCTCCAGCCCGATCAGCAGGGATTCCCGGGAATTGCTGGTAACCGAGAAGATGCCGGTATCCATCCTGATCGCGTCCATCGGACAGGCCTCGACGCAGTATCCGCAGTAGATGCATTCGAGCAGATCGATGTCAAACTTCACCGGCATTTTTTCCGACCTGCCGTCGAACCGCTCGCCCGCCTCGATCATGATGCAGTTCGACGGGCAGTTGGTCTGGCACATGAAGCAGGCCACGCATTTGACGCTGCCGTCCTCATGTCTGGTGAGGCGGTGGCGCCCCCGCCAGCGCGGCGATATTTCCGGTTTGACCTCGGGGTAATGACGAACGTACAGTCTCGAATTATCGAGAAGATTCCTGAAGAAATGACCGAGGGTAACGGTCATTCCCTTGACAACCTCCACCAGGTAGAGCTGTTCCAGAAACGTCCTGCCCTTTCGTTCAACGACTCGTACTTTGATACTCATGGAGTGTTCCTTACCAGACGTTCATCAGTTCAATGGTTAATGGTTTCAAATCAAATCGTTTCATTTCCCGGTGGCGGTCCATGAACGTCGGATCAGCTGAATGAAACAATGATCGCACCGGTTATGAAAATATTCAGCAGGGCCAGCGGCAGCATCTTCTCCCAGCCGATCTTCTGCAGCTGATCATACCTGAAGCGCGGCAGCGTCCAGCGGACCCACACGTACACGAAGCACATCAGAAAGGTCTTGATCAGAAACGAACCGATCTGCAGCAGCAGCACGAGAATGCGGTCCGCCGCGCCGCCCGCTGCAAAAATCAGGTAAATCAGCAGAATGACCTCGAGAACCACCACCAGGCTCCACAGCAGCGACACATAGATCGCCGTTTCCCGCGACCGCGGGTCGTCGGCCCGGTAGTAGTGGGTGCGGTTGTTTTTCTTGATCCATCCCGCAAAGAAATAGGCGATGACCGGCAGCCCGATCATCAGCAGGATCACCACCGGCCTGGCATGGGCCACCAGGGTCTCGGTCGAGAGCCACGGAATCTGGTAACTGCCGAAGTAGAGCGTGACGATCAGCGCCGACGACACGAACATCGCCACATACTCGCCCATGAAGAACAGCGCGAACTTCATCGACGAATATTCGACATGGTAGCCGGCCACGATCTCGCTCTCGCCCTCGGCCAGGTCGAACGGGGTCCGGTTGGTTTCGGCAAAGGCGGCGACGATGAAAATGATCACGCCGAGCGGCTGCAGCACGAACCCCCACGCCGGGATGAATCCGAACAGCAGCTGCCCCTGGTATTGCGCTATCGCCGATAGATCGACGGTTCCGTACACGGCGAGCAGGCTGACCAGGGACAGTCCCATGGGGATTTCATAGCTGATGACCTGGGCCGCCGCCCGCAGTCCTCCGAGCACCCCGTACTTGTTGTGCGAGGACCAGCCGGCCAGGATAATTCCGTACACCCCGAAGCCCACCACCGCCAGGAACCACAGGATACCGACATCCATCGGCACCGCCTGCATCACGTATTCCCTGTCGCCCAGCACCAGCACGTCGGCGAACGGGATCACCGCGAAACAGAGCAGGGCGGTGATGAACACCAGCATCGGCGCGAGGATGAAATAGAGCTTGTGCTGGATATGCCCCGGCACGATGTCTTCCTTGAAGATCAGCTTGATCCCGTCAGCCAGGTTCTGGATCAGCCCTCCCGCCCTGATGCCGTATACGTTGCAGCGGTTCGGGCCGGCCCGGTCCTGAAAGAACGCGGCCCCCCTCCGCTCCATCCACACCAGCACCGCCACGAAGCTCAGCGGCACGAATGCACCGAACGCGACTCTCAACAGAATGATCAGAATATCAAGCGCCGACATTGGCATCCTCTCCGGTTTGCAGTTTTATCCCTTCGGCCGGTATCGCGGCGGGATCAACGTCGGCCAGACAGGCGACCGACTTCCGGATCCCCGGCCAGGCATGCCTGGCATCGATCACCGCGCCACCGAGCAGGCGGGTTACCTCCAGCATGTCCTTACCCGCTTCGTTCTTCACGACGGCCTTGGCAAAGGCCTGCAGGACATAATCCTGGTTGATGATGGTCCCCCCGTACTCGCTGTAGGAGGCGATCGGCAGTATGATCGAGGCCGTTTTGAAAACGTCCCGCTGATGCGAGCAGACCGCAATGGATTGAACGGTGCCGAGCAGGGCGTCAATTTCCTCATCGACACCGCTGAAGTGGAGATCGTTGTTGAAATTGACGAACAGGTCGGTCTTCTGCAGCGCCTCGATGAAGCTTTTCCGATCAGTCTTGATGCCGAGCAGCTCCAACCCCCTGCGGTTGGCCGCCTTGTCGTCGTTGATCAGGAAGTCGTCGCCGTCGCCGGCCTTCACGTAGGCGTCGCTGAACCCCGACAGACTCGCCCCGTACAGGGTTGAAACGCGCCGCACCGCCCACATCTGTTCCAGCGAGCAGTCCGGCGAAATCAGTATCAGCGGCTTCCGCGCCTGGTCGAGCTTCTGCCTGATCGCGGCGATGGTCTCGTCGAAGGGCGCCTGCCTGCCTTCGATCAGCGATGTAACCTGCCGGTTCTCGTTCTCCTCTTTGTAGCTGAGCCTGCCCGCGTCGCAGATGAAATAACCGTTGACCAGCAGGTTGGTCCGGGGGCGGAACCGGTAGATGATGTCGTCCTTGTATTTTTCCCGGTGATGGTCGATATAGATATTGCAGCCGCGGCTGCAGCCGTGGCAGATGGACGCGTCCTTCTTCAGGAACCAGACCCGCTGCCTGAAGCGGAAGTCTTGGCTGGTCATCGCCCCGACCGGGCAGAGATCGACGATATTCAGGGCGTAACGGTTGTTCAGCGGCCTGCCCGGGAAGATGGTGACGCGGGCGGCATCGGTCCGGTTGACGATGCCGAGTTCGCCGGTTTTGGTGATCTGCCTGGTGAAGCGCACGCAGCGGGCACAGAGCACGCAGCGTTCCTGGTCGTGTACGACGCCGCAGCCGAAATCCATGCGTTTGGCCTTGGCCACCTGGTCGACCCGCATGCGGCTGTCGTCCAGACTGTATTTCATGTAGTAGTCCTGCAGCGAGCACTCTCCGGCTTGATCACATACCGGGCAGTCGATGGGGTGGTTGATCAGTTCGAACTCGAGGACGTCATGCTGGATCTTCTTGATGTGTTCGGCATCCAACAGCACCTTCATGCCCGCCTGGACCGGGGTCTTGCAGGCCGGCACGATCGGCGGCCGGCCATCCTCGATGCCGACCAGGCACATCCGGCAGTTGCCGTCCGCCCCCAGCGCCGGATGGTAGCAGAAATGCGGAATTTCGATGCCGACCACCTTGAGGGCATCGATCAGGTTCTTGCCCGATTCGACTTCCACTTCCTGCCCGTTGACGAAAAGCTTCACCATTTCAGCCATGGTTTATCCTTGCAAACAGATTTACGAGGCGGTGTCTGCAACGTACGCCTCAAACTCATGTCGAAACTTGTTCAGGTAGCTGCGCACCGGCATCGTGCAGGCCGCCGACAATACGCAGACCGTCTTCATCTCGATGTTGTCGCAGAGCTCCCGCAGCAGGTCGATGTCTGCGACACTGCCGTTTCCGGCGAGGATCTTCTCGACGATCTTGAGCATCCAGCCGAGCCCCTCGCGGCACGGGGTACACTGACCGCATGACTCGTGATGGTAGAAATCGATCAGGTTCTTCACCAGTTCGACGATGTCGACCGTTTCGTCGAGCACGACGATGCCGCCGGAGCCGAACATCGTCTTGTGGGCGGCCATCGACTCGTAATCGAGCGTCACCGTCTTGACCTCCTCGGGAGTCAGCACCGGCGTGGAACTACCGCCCGGTATCACCCCTTTGAGGCTGCGCCCCTTCCAGACGCCGCCGGCAACCGTGTCGATCACTTCGAGCAGCGGCAGCCCGAGCGGCAGCTCGTACATTCCCGGCTTGTTGACATGGCCGGAAATGCCGAACAGGTGAGTTCCGGGGCTCCGCTCCGTACCGTACTGCTTGTAGGCGTCGGCGCCCTCCCAGATGATGTAGGGGAGCGAGGCGATGGTCTGCACGTTGTTGATGATGGTGGGACTGTCATACAACCCCACCACCGCCGGAAACGGCGGCTTGGATCGGGGCTGCCCCTTCTTCCCCTCGATCGACTCGAGCAGCGCCGTCTCCTCGCCGCAGATATAGGCGCCGGCGCCGCGATGCACGGTCACGTCGAGCTGAAATTCATGTCCCGCGACGGTCTCGCCGAGATAACCGGCCTCGTAGGCTTCGTCGATGGCCCGCTGCAGAGCTCTGACCTGCGTCGTATATTCTCCGCGGATGTAGATGTAGGCGTGGTGGCAGCCGATCGCATAACAGCAGATAATGATGCCCTCGATGAGCATGTGCGGGTCCTTCACCAGGATGTGGCGATCCTTGAAGGTAGCCGGCTCCGATTCGTCGGAGTTGACCGTCAGGTAGACCGGCTTGTCAAGGCCCTTGGGCAGAAAGCTCCACTTCACTCCGGCCGGAAAGCCGGCCCCGCCGCGTCCCCTGAGGCCGCTGTTCTTGACCTCATCGATGACCTGTTCAGGGGTCATCGAGAACAGCTTGTCCAGGGTCTGGTAGGCTCCGTGCTGTTTGGCGACCTCGAGGAGATGTGCGTTTTCGATGCCGAACTTGGCGCTGAGAATTTTCACTTCCATCCTTCGTCCCCCTAGGTCAGCGTCGCCAGCAGCGCTTTGAATTTTTTCAGATCCATCTCCTCATGAAATTCTCCGTTGATCTGCACGACCGGCGCCGTCCCGCAGTGGCCGAGGCATTCCACCTCTTCGAAGCTGAACTTTCCGTCCTCGGTCATTTCTCCCGGTTTGATGCCGATCTCATCGGCCAGATAATCGACGATGTCCTGCTTGCCGCGCAGCCAGCAGGACAGGGTGCGGCAGACGCAGATATGATACCTGCCCACCGGCTTGAGTTGATACATCGTGTAGAAAGTCGCCAGTTCCAGCACCTTGGCCGGAAAGGTTCCGATGCGATCGGCGATGTATTCGATGGCCTCCGCGCTGATCCACCCGGCCTGCTCCTGGGCCATCCACAGCGCCGGCATGATCATCGATTCGCGGATCGGGTAACGGACCACCAGCCGTTCAAACTCCGCATCCCGCTCGGCATCGAAAGCAAAGCTTTCGCCCGTGCTTATCAACTGTGATCGATCGCTCATCGGTCAAGCTCTCCACCAATAATATTTATGGACCCCAGGTTGATGATCGCATCGGCGATCATTTCTCCCTCGATCATTTCGTGGAACCCGCTCATCGCGTAGAAACACGGGGGTCTCACTTTCAGCTTGTAGGGTGTTCCGGAACCGTCGGAGACAAAATGAAAGCCGAGTTCGCCGTTGGCGGCCTCGTAGCTGTCGTACCACTCACCGGCAGGTGTTTTCACCCCTTCGAAAATCAGCTTGAAGTGGTTCGCCAGCCCCTCGATCTTATGGTAGACTTGTTCCTTGGGCGGCAGTGCCACCCGGTGATCGTCGACGAATACCGGGCCTGCCGGAATCCGCTTCACCGCCTGGCGGATGATCTTGATCGACTCGAAAATCTCCTCGAACCTGACCATGATGCGATCGTAGATATCTCCCCGGCTGCCGATCGGGATATCGAAATCGAACGAATCGTAGTGGTAGTATGGATTGTCCTTACGGAGGTCGAAGGCGATGCCGGTGGAGCGCAGATTCGGTCCGGTATAGCCGTATGACAGCGCCTTCTCGGGGGAGAGCACGCAGGTCCCCTGGGTGCGGTCGTGAACGATGCGGTTCTGCAGCACCAGCTTCAACGAATCGTTCACCCCTTTTTCGATAGCCTGCAGCTGCCGTTCGAGATCTGCCTCCCAGCCCTCGTAGAAATCCCGATACATACCGCCGATGCGGGTAAACGAGCTGGTCAGACGGGCCCCGGTCAGACGCGAAATGAAATCGTAGGACGCCTCCTTCTCGTTGTACAGGTACCAGTAGTTGGTCAAACCGCCCATATCGACCAGGTTGGCCGCCAGGCACACCAGATGGTCCTGGACCCGGAAGAACTCTCCCAGGATGACCCGCATGAACATCGCCCGGTCGGTTATCTCGATGCCGAGCCACGATTCCACCGCCTTGACATAGGCGATGTTGTTCATCAGCGCCGAGCAGTAATTGAGCCGGTCGGTCAGCGGAATGATCTGATTGTAGGTCCGGTTCTCGGCGGTCTTCTCGAACCCCCGGTGCAGATAGCCGATCTCGTTGACATTGGCCATGATGGTTTCCCCGTCCAGCGCGGTGAAGATACGAATCGCGCCGTGGGTGGCGGGATGGGAAGGACCGAGATTGAGAAACATCATTTCGGTATTGATGTCGCTCATGGTCGACTGGTCGATGCCTTTTGCCGCCAGGCGGGCCCTGATCTCCTTCTCCAGGCGGTCCGGCTCGTAGCAGACCTGGCCCTTATAGATGTCGTAGTCCTTGCGCAGCGGATGACCTTCGAACTGCCAGTGATTCAATATCCTTCTGAGATCGGGATGACCCTGGAAACGGATGCCGTACTGGTCGTAGACCTCGCGTTCGGCCCAGTCAGCAGCACCCCACAGCCCGCTTACTGTCGGCAGGCCCAGCTCCGGGTCTGCGACCGGGGTACGTACCTGCAGCAGCCAGTTCCTTTTCCAATTGCGCAGCGTGTAGACCACCCGGAAGCGTCCCCCCTGCTGACCGGGGTAGGTCAGATAATCGACCGCGGTGATATCGAGGAGCAGGGAAAAATCGAGGTCGGGATAGGTCTTCAGCCGCTCCATCACCACCATCAGACGCTCCGGCTCGACATCTATAACCGTGGCATCAAGTACCTTTTGCGGCTCGATATCAGGGAAAAGCGCACGCAGTTTTTCGCTTACCGTGTCAGTCATGTCAGTCAAGAATCCCCTTGAAATCTTTATGGCGGTCTTCCAACACAGATTCGGTCTGGATCTTATTCTGTATCGCGATCAAGGCATCGAGCACCGCCTCGGGCCGGGGCGGGCAGCCGGAAATGTAGACATCCACCGGAATCACCGTGTCGATCCCCTGCACCGTGCAGTAATTGTCATAGATTCCGCCGGAACTGGCGCACGCACCCATTGCCACGACCCAGCGCGGATGCGGCATCTGTTCGTAGATGCGTTTCAGGATCGGGGCCTGTTTGTAGCTGATGGTTCCGCAGACCAGCATCAGGTCCGCCTGCCGCGGCGAGAACCTGACGACCTCCGCTCCGAAGCGGGATATGTCGTGCTGGCTCGCCGCCGCACTCATGAATTCAATCGCGCAGCAGGCCGTTCCGAACACCATCGGCCAGAGCGAGTACTGCCGTCCCCAGTTGATGATTTCATCCAGTTTTGTTGTCAATACCGAGTCGCCGAGACGGGCTTCGAGTCCTAACGCCAATTGAGCACCCCTTTCTTTAAAATGTAGATCAGGCCGGTGAGCAGCAGCAGAATGAACACCACCATCTCGATGAATCCGAACACTCCGAGTTCACGCAGACTGACTGCCCACGGATACATGAACACCGCTTCAATATCGAAGATCAGGAACAGGATGGCCAAGAGATAGAACTTGACGCTGAATTTCTGGTCGGCCATGCCGACCACCTGAGTGATACCGCTCTCGTATGGAGCGTTTTTCGCCTCGCCCCCGGAGCGGGGGCCGAACACGGCAGTCAGTACCATGATGGTGGGGATTGCCAGGGCGAGACCAATGAAGACTGCACCAGATAAAACCAGTTCGGCTGACATCAGGTCACCTCTGCTTCGCTTTCAACCGCATAAATCCGTTATACAGGGTATTCCTACATTGCATTAGCGTTGATTGAAATACCAAGCGGAACGACGTTCTGTCAAGCTTGGTAAGCGGGCCGCCAAAACGCCCCAAGCCGACCTGTACCGATCCGGGCACAAATTCCGCAAGTCGAACTGTGCGTCTTGTGCGCCAATTCACAGGAGATCGGCATACCGACCCAAGAGGGCCCGCCAAAGCACCTTTCAGGGCTCTTTAAGCGGAGCGGGCGCCCCAATCCGCACACTATGCACAACTTCCATCAGGAGCCGGACCATTAGATCACAAATAATCAGTAATATGCAACAACAATTCAACTCGAACTGATAATTCAGAGACCCTAGATTTGATCTTTAAGTCGGTCAGGCATAATAGCGTCCGATCCGCTCCACAACGGTTTCAATATCTGCAGCCGTTACGCCCAGATGGGTGACCAGACGAATCCGGGGGCCGCCGAGAATGAGAATGTCGTGGCCGGCGAGGAACTGGCGCAGCTGCGGTGCCGTTTCCGCCGGTGGGGTAACGAAGACCATGTTGGTCTGGGCGTCCGCGTACTCGACCGTCAGCCCGTCGATCGATTTCAGGCCATCGGCAAGCAGGCGCGCGTTGTCGTGGTCTTCAACCAGCCGGTCCCGTTGGTTCTGAAGCGCATAAAGCGCCCCGGCGGCGATGATGCCGGCCTGGCGCATGCCGCCGCCGAGCATTTTGCGCCAGCGGCGCGCCGTCCTGATGGTTTCCGCATCGCCGCACAGGACCGACCCCACCGGTGCCCCGAGCCCTTTGGAGAGACAGGCGGACACGGTATCGAACTCCTCGCACAGCGAGGCAGCGGCGGCGCCGCATTTGATCGCGGCATTGAAAATCCGTGCCCCGTCAAGATGGGAACGCAGCC
>JAJDNR010000109.1 GCA_022340565.1 Desulfofustis sp. | reverse complement strand
TAGTCCACGAAGCTGTTGAGGTCGCCGGACAGGTAATCCTGGAGACGGAAATCAAAGCCTCCCACCGACCCGATACCGGGAATTCCGGGAAGGTTGAAGGCGACAACACTGGCATCGACGATGGCCGCTCCTTTCTGGTTCACCTGCCTGATGATGCTGTCGATCGACTGCCCCGGGTCGGTCCGCTCCCGCCACGGGGTCAGCGACACGAATCCGGCTCCGGCGCTGGAGTCCAGGGTGCCGCTGAGCATGTTGTAGCCGTCGATGAGCACCAGATCCTGGACGCCGTCGATCGAGTCCAGCAGTTCCTCCACCTGGCTGCGCAGCTCACTGGTCCGGTTCAGCGCGGTTCCCGGCTTCAGGTTGAACATCACCAGAAATGCCCCCTTGTCCTCGCTGGGCACGAATCCGGTGGGGGTGACCTTGAACATCCACCAGGTCCCGAAAAGCAGGCCGATAAACACGATGACGACCAGGTAGCGCAGCCTGATCAGCAGCGCCACGAGGGCCGAGTAGCCCCCGGTCAGCCACTCGAAGAACCGGTCGAAGAGCCTGAAGACGATGAACTTCCCTTTGCCCGATTCGAATCTCCTGATGACGATGGCGGACAGGGCCGGCGACAGGGTCATCGCGTTGAGCGAGGATATCAATACCGCAAACGATATGGTAAGCGCGAACTGTCGATAAATCGAACCGGTCAGTCCCGGCATCAGCGACACCGGCACGAACACCGCAATGAGTACCAGGGTTGTCGCGATAATCGGGCCGAGCAGCTGCAGCATCGCCTTTTTGACCACCTGCGGGATGGTCAGGTCCGGTTCCTCGTTCATGATCCGCTCTACGTTTTCAACCACCAGGATCACGTCGTCGACGACGATGCCGATGGCCAGGATCAGGCCGAACAGCGTCAGAAAGTTGATCGAAAACCCGGCAGCCAGCATGACCCCGAAGGTTCCGATCAGTGACACCGGAATCGCCACCGAGGCGATGACGGTCGGCCGCCACGACCCGAGAAAGATGAAAACGATCAGGATCACCAGTCCGACGGCGATGATCAGGTTGGTCACCACGTTTTGTATCGCCACCTCGACAAACAGCGTGGTATCGTAAGGAATCGAATAGGTGACCCCCTCCGGAAATCGGCTGCTGAGTTCTTTCATCTTGGCGACGGCCTGTTTTTTGATATCGAGCGCATTGGCGCCGGGCAACTGGTAGACCGCGACGGAGGCCGCGGGTTTTTTGTTTACCCGGGCGTTCCAGTCGTACTTTTCGGCCCCAAGCTCGATGGTCGACACATCGCGCAGATAGACGATCATGCCGTCGCTTTGCTGCCTGATGACGATGTCCTCGAACTCACGGACATCGGTAAGCTGGCTGTCGGTTGTCAGGATGAACTGGAGCTGCTGGTCGTCATAGGTCGGCGGCGCCCCGAGGCGGCCCAGCGCCGCCTGGCGGTTCTGCGACTGGACCGCGGCAATCACCTCGCCGGGACTGATGCCAAGTGACTTGAGACGGTTGGGATCCAGCCAGATGCGCATCGAGTATTTCTTTTCACCCAGGCTCTCGGCCTTGCCGACGCCCGGGATGCGGCGCAGTTCGTCGAGCACGTTGATGGTCACATAGTTGCTCAGGAACCCCTCGTCGTAGCGCTCGTCGCCGGTGACCGCGATAAAGCACACGATGGCGGGCGACTGCTTGTCGACCACGACCCCCTGCTGGCGGACCTCGGCGGGAAGCTGCGGGGTCGCGATCGAGACCTTGTTCTGGACATCGACGGCGGCGATGTCGAGGTCGTACCCCGGCTCGAAGTAGACGCTGATGCTCGAGGTGCCGGAACTGGTGCTCGACGAGGACATGTAGATCATGCCCTGCACCCCGTTGATCCGGTCCTCCAGCGGGCGCGTCACCGACTCTTCAACGGTGTACGCGTCGGCGCCGACATACGATGCCGAGACCAGCACGGTCGGGGGCGACACGTCGGGGTATTCCTGGATCGGCAGGATCAGGATCGACACCACCCCGGACAGCACGATGAGCAGCGATATCACCATCGCGAAAATGGGGCGCTTGATGAAAAACACCGAAAACATGACTACTCCTCCGCGGGAAGCATGCCCTGTTCACGAAACAGGGCGCGAACACCCTTGGTGTCGGTGACGTCGGTGAGCGCCAGCCTCACCTCAGGCCGAAGCTTCGCGAAACCGTTAACCAGCAGCCGCTCCCCACCGTTCAACCCCTCTGTGACGATCAGGTAGTGGCGACTCTGATAGCCGCTTTTGATGGTGATTCGTCTGGCGGTGTCGTTTTCATCGGCTATATAGACGAAACTGCCCAGTTGGTCTTCCTGGACGGCGCCGGGAGGAATCAGCACCAGCGCAACGCTGTCCGTCACCATGACCCCGACATACACGAAGGTGCCTTCCAAAAGCGTATGATCGGGGTTAGCGACTGCCGCCCGCATGGTGATGGTTCCGGTCCCCTGATCGACCCGGTTATCGGAAAAATCGATTACCCCCTTGTAGGTTTCACGCGTGATCAACCCTTTGCTGTCCCCGGGGACATTGGCGATCGCCTCCATTCGGTCCTGGGATTTGTACTGGCGCATGATCTGGAATTCCTGTTCGGTCGGATGGAAATAGACGTACATCGGGTCATCGGAGACGATGGTAGCCAGAACCGCACCTGCTCCCGGCCCCACCAGGTTGCCGGCGTCAATCAGCGTTCTGCCGATCCTTCCGGAAAGCGGCGCCTGTATCTCGGTGTAGCCCAGATTGACCTCAGCATCCTTTATCGCCGCTTCATCCGCCTTCAGGGCCGCCTCGAGCTCAGCTACCCTGGCCTTGTACTGGTCGAGGGTGGCGCGGGGAGCCAGGTCCTCGGCGACCAGCGGCGTATAACGCTCGACATCCTTCACGGCCAGCGCCAGGCTCGCCTGGTTCCGTTCATGGTTGGCCCTGGCCTTTGCCAGTGCCGCCTCGTATAAATCTTTTTCGATGATGAACAGGGTATCGCCCTGCCGGACATAGTCCCCTTCCTTAAACAGAACCTGCTCCAGCGTACCCGAAACCCGCGCCGCGATGTCGACCCGCTGGGTGGCTTCGGTCTTGCCGGTATATTCGACCCAGACGGGTACCTGTTCGTTGGAGACCGTGATGAACTCCACCGGAAGCGGCGGCAGTTCCGGCTTCTGAGCCGGTTCCGGCTCGTTCTTTTCTTCACTGCATGCAGCCAGCAGGACCGCTGCAAACATCACCGGGATCAGCCATTTACAAGACATGTGTCTTCCCTTTGGTGGAGGTGAGTGGTTATGAACGCGGACGTGACATTGATCCGAAGGTGTGCGATATTTAGTTTTTTGTAACCTGTTTCATGATAAAAACAAGGTAATATTTTGATAACTCCACGTCATCGCTCGATAACCAC
>JAJDNR010000098.1 GCA_022340565.1 Desulfofustis sp. | reverse complement strand
CTGTTCGATGGATCGGGCGCATTGTACACCGCCGAGATCGAATCCGTCGGCAAACGGGTTGCGGTGCGGGTGACTGACCGAACGGCCGCGCCGGAAAAACCGGGACCGTTGCTGATCGTGTGCCAGGGAGACCTGAAAGGGCAGAAGATCGATTTTCTAGTGGAAAAATGCACCGAACTCGGGGTTGATCGGTTCATTCCGTTTACCGCCGGCAGAAGCCAGGGCCGCGATGACGCTGAGCGCCGGTCGAAAAAGCATCACCGGCGTCAGACCATCGTCAGAACCGCCTGCAAGCAGTGCGGCCGACTGCGGCTGATGGAGGTCGATGCCGATCTCGAGTTCAGAGATCTGCTGCGGGCTCAGGCGGCGGGGGAGGGATGTCTGAAGCTGATGCTGTGGGAGCAGGAGCGGGGCTCGATGCTCGGCGATGCGATCGGCGCCGGCAGCTTTGACCACCTCTTCCTGATGCTGGGACCGGAGGGCGGCTTTTCCACAGCCGAAGCCGCGCAGGCCCGGGCGGCGGGATGGCTCCCGGTCAGCCTGGGCGAGCGGATCCTGCGGGCGGAGACGGCAGCGCTTGCAGCGGTGGCGATCACCCAGCACCTGCTCGGCCGCATGTGACCCGCCCGCGATCAGCCACCGCGATCTTGGCACTACCTAGGATCGGGCAGAATGGGGGCCCGGCTTTTCCCATGCAGCCATCCCTTTCTGCCCGTTTCATCGGTAACGTATACGTAGTCGCCATAGCTCCGATGCACCGTAACCAGCCTTCCCTGGTCGATGGCGCCGACCGATTCCGACTTGTCGAACGGTGACAGGAGCAGCCGGTCGTCGGTCAACACTACCGAGCGCTGCCATTGCTGCCAATGATACCATGCCCCCGCACCGCAGAGCGCCAGTAGCAGCGTACAGACAAGCGTGACCGTGCCGATGGTCGTCCGCCGCCTTTTTCTGAATTTTGTGGAGAGAAGAAATGCCAGGTAGAGCACCGGCACCGCCAGGCAGAGATACGACCACTGGGAGATGGTCAGGGCCGAAAAGAGCCGGTCGGCGAAGGACGGATCCGGGGGGAACAGGGAGTGTTCCCGGCGTATCTGCGCCAGGTTGGTGCGCACATCCGCGTCTTCCGGCGAAAGGCACAGGGCTCGGAGATAGAAGAGCACCGCCTTTCCGGGTTGGCCCATCTGCGCGAAGCTGTTGCCGATGTTGAACAGCAGCTCGGTGGAGGTCCCGATCGATTCGTAGCACGCTATAGCCTGCTGGTATGCACCGTCGTGGTAAAGGCGGTTACAGCCGTCCAGGTCGGCAGGAGGCTGCGCACCTGCTGCTCCCTGCCAGAAGACCAGAATCGATACGGCGATAACGGTGAAATACGTGTTCATGAGCAGTCGCTGATGAATGATTTTATTCTTCGGTGCAGATCGCGGGTGTTGACGGATGCGGCCTGCTGCTTCCCATACAGGGCGCCGTCCGCGAGCCTGAACAGTTCAGCTGCGGCCGAATCGCTGCCGCAGCAATCGATGACGTCGGCAGTGGTCAGCGAAGCACGGTCGAGGCGTCGGCAGGCGATCAGAAAATCGCCGACCGGCTCACGGGCCCGGGCAGGGTAGTCCGCTGCGTCCGGATTCAGCTGGTCGAGCCGGAAAAGCGTTTCTTTCCGTTTTGCGGCAAGGGCCTTTTTAAAAGCGACAGCTTCGTTACCCTGCTGAATCGCGCCATAGATCTTTAATCCCCAAAATCCCCCAATCCCGATGACACACAGCGACAGCAGCGCGACAAACCAGGCCTTTGCAAAAGGAGGACGGATCTGCTCGACCAGGGTACCCGGGTCCAGCTTGACCGGCACCAGCGAGAGCGTCGGGGATGTGGGTTCCGCTGTCTTATCCGCAGATTTCACAGATTGCACTGATTTTGTGGGAACGCTTGATGGTTCGAGTTTAGGGGGAGGGGCCGGTTTATTATCCGCTGCTGCAGGATTCAGGGTGATGGGGATCGGGTCGCTGAACAGCGTTTTGTAGCGCTTCGCATCCGGGTCGAAGTAGCTGAAGATCACCGGCGGGATCTCCCGTGAAGACGGATCGGAGATGATGATTGCCTGCTGGAACTTTTTGCTGCCGCGGTAGGGCGACTGGTCGGCGCTGAATTCGGCGGCCGGCGGATAGGTCTTGATGCCGCCCGGGTCGCTGAGTTCGGGAGCCTCGACCGATGCGAAGTTACCGGCGCCGCTGACCTGCATCGTGAGGGTAACCGGTTCGCCGGGATCGATCTTGATCGGCCGGGCCCCGACCTGGAGAGAAAATCGGCCGACGGCTCCGGAAAAGCTTTCCGGTCTGGATGTGTCTGGAAGGGGCAGCACCTCGATGCCGGTTTTTTCCGAGGTTACCTGGACCGGAGTGCTGCGGTAGTTGGAGAACAGGTCGCCGAAAAGATCGTCGTTGAAAAAACCTGAACCAAAGCCGGGAACCGCAGATCGTTTCTGCGACGGCACCAGCACGGTAGCATCGAGCTCGAACGTCAGCTCGTGAGCGCCTTCTTTGACGCCGGTAACAAAGGTATCCCAGACCAGCACGCTATAGGCGACATGGTCGACGACCTCCTGGGTCTGGGGAGGGTTATTGGAGAGTTCGTCGATCAGCAGCCCCTCGCCCAGCATTCTCGGCAGCGACAACTGGTTTACCCGGGTGCCCCGCTTGAAATAGACCTTGATCTTGGCAGGGATCACTTCACCCCGGTAGATGGTCTGCTTCTCGGGAAGAAAGGAAATGAAAGCCGGTGCCTTATCGGCGCCCGGTTCACCGGTCTGATCCGGCTGCGGTTTGCTGGCCCCGCCGGCCGAGGCGGTGACGGTGAATCTGAGCGGCTCGGTATGCAGGGGAGTGCCTCCGGCTTCGACTCGAATCGGCGGGATTTCATAGCTCCCCGCTTTTACCGGTTCGACCAGATACGAATAGACCACCGAAGCGGCAACGGCGCCGTTGACGATCTGGATCTGGCTGCTCCGGCCCTGGGAGTGGAAAATCAGTCCGTCGATTTCCGGCATCGAGATATCGGCGCTCTGGGCATTCTGGATCGTGATCTGCAGGGTGGCTGGCTGGTCGATGGAAATGGTTTGAGGATTCAACTCCGCCCTCACTTCAGGGGCGTCCGCCGATGCCTGGGAGCATGCCGGCAGCCAGATCAGCACCAGCAGGATATAGAACGAAACAGGGGGTGCTATGGTTCGATTCATCGTGTTACCAGTCCTTTGACGGTGATTTCCCGCTGTCTTCAGGTGGTGCGTAGAAGTCGATTCGACCTTCGTTCGCCTTCATCGCCTGCAGCAGCTGCAGCGCCGCCTCCCGGCTCATGCCGCCTGTGCTTGTGTCTGCCCGCGCCCCAATGGCCGGGTCCTGATCGGCCGGGGATCCATTACGACCGGCGCCTGGCTGTTCGGCCTCATCCGCTTGCTGCGACTGTCCATCTCCTGGCTGTTCAGCCTGTTGTTGAGGCCCGGACCCGCGGTTGGGCTGCTTTCCTTCCTCGGCCTCGGCTGATTGTTCCGGGGATTGCGGGCTGGTTGACTGATTGTTCTGATTCCCTGTCTGTTCCTGGTGATCAGACGTTTTGTCGCGATCCTGGCCGGCGTCGCTGCTGGGCTGTTCAGACTGATCAGATTGTTCATCACCCTTCCGGTCCTTCTGGTCCTGCCGGTTTTGCTGCTCGTTCTGCTGCCGTTTGAGCTGCTCGAGCTGTTCCTTCACAAATGCGTAATTTGCGGCCGCC
>JAJDNR010000089.1 GCA_022340565.1 Desulfofustis sp. | reverse complement strand
ACGGGTCCGTCTGAACAGCGACGAAGGTATGAGCGGGGTGTGAATTGGCCGAGCAGCGACAGCCGCAGCTCTCGAAACGGGGGGCATTTCGTTTCCGATGCAGCAAGGAACCGGTTTTCTATAGATCCGCCTACGAGGAGGGGGAGGGGCTGCTGACCAACATCTCGACCGACGGTTGTGCGGTCGAATGGGCGACGAATCCTCCGGAACTCGGTGAAAAAATCCTGCTTTCGATAGAACTCGACGGCGAGGCCAGCGCGGTGGAGGCCCAGGCACGGGTGGTACGCGCCGAGGGGAATGATTTTGCGGTGCGGTTCACCTTGATCGAGCCCCATGCCAAGGGCTTGATCAGAAAATATTTTTCCGGAAAATTGAGAGGAAGATAAGCGGTTTCGAACTAGAGCCGGCGGCTTCATTCGGCTTGATCTGAAACAGGTTAATGGATCAATACATTGCCAGGCAGCCCATTTTAAACGTTCATAAGCGACTGTATGCCTACGAGCTGCTCTATCGCGGCGCGGAGACCTACACCCTGCAGAACGTCAGTGGTAACCGGGCGACTGCCAGTCTTCTCACCTCAACCTTTCTTACCCGGGGGATCGAAGAGGTCTCCGGGATGCGTCCCTGCTTCATCAATTTTACCCAGGATCTGCTCGAGCGGAACCTGCCCGCGGCGTTTCCGAAGAACCAGCTGGTAATCGAAATTCTCGAAACTGTCCAGCCCACCGACAAACTCATCGACGTGTGCCGGAAGCTGCATGACGAGGGATACACCATCGCTCTCGATGACTTCGTCTACAACCGGAACCTCGAACCTTTGATCGAATGTGCCGACATCGTCAAGATCGACGTTCGGCTGACCCCGCTCGACACCATTACCCGAACCTTGAACCGGCTTCAGAACCGCAAGGTCAGGCTTCTCGCCGAAAAGGTCGAGTCGGTCAGGGAGTTCGAAATGGCCAATCGGCTCGGCTTCAGCTATTTCCAGGGATATTTCTTCAGCAAGCCGGAAAAGATCGAAATCAAGGAGTTGTCCTCGTCAAAGGTGAATCTGCTCAGGCTGCTTGCCGAAGTCACCAGAAAAGAAACGACGCTGGAAAAACTCCAGGAAATCATCTCGGTGGATATCGCCATCAGCTACAAATTGATGCGCTTTCTCAACTCCGCCTATTTTTACCGCCTACAGGAAGTGAAGTCGGTGAAACATGCCATCGCCTATCTCGGGGAACGGGAACTGCGCCGCTTCGTGCTTCTGGTCGTGGTTTCCGAACTGGCCTCGGAACAGCCTGGAGAATTGACTCGGCTGGCGCTGGTGCGGGCCAAATTCTGCGAACTCCTAGGAGAGGCGAGTCCTTACAGGGGTAGAGCCGACGAGCTTTTCATCATGGGGCTGTTTTCACTGCTGGACACCATGCTCGGCTCGCCGATGGAGCGGATCATGGACCGGCTGCCGATCGGCAGGACGGTAAAGGACGCATTGACCCGGAAGGCGGGGGTGATGGCGATGTTTTTACAGGTTGCCGAGGCATTCGAACGGAATCAGCATAAGAGGATCGTGTCGCTGCTCAGGGAATTGAAAGTGAATACCAAGAATATCACCGATTCCTACATCCGTGCAGTCCGTTATGCTAACGGGCTGCTGTAGCCCGGCAACGCTAAAACGGTTGTCTTCAAGCTATTTCGGCAACGCTACAGCGGCAGACTTCAGGCCATTGAGGGAGCGTTACAGCAAAAGCCCGTTGACGCATCTGCCGGTCGTCAGCGGGCTTTGAGCATTGATGGGGTGGAATTATTCGGCCAGGATGGCGGCCGTTGCAAGGAAGAGATCCGAGTCGCGCAGCGCTCCGACGAGCTTTTCACCCTCATAAACCGGCATGACGGTCACTTTCAGCCGGTAGAGCAGGCGCAGCGCATCGATCAGGCGGGCGTCGGCCTGGATGCCTTTGCCGCGAATCTTCAGCATCATGTCCTTGACCTTGGTTTCCGAATATTTATGCACCCGTTCGACAAACCCCGCCGCCGATTCGTCGAGGTCGGACGCATCTGCCTCGGCAAATGCTATGGAGACTCCCAAGGCCGAAATCTTCTCACCGAGGCTGCCGGCCAGTTCGGGGATCAGGGTTTTGAGGACGGAGCGGAAATCGATGATGCCGACCAGGTTGCCGTCTTCGTCCAGTACCAGACTGGTGCGATGGCCCGCTTCCGTGCACTCGCCGGTTTCAACCTGGCAATATATCTTGCGCATCTCCAATACGGCGTCCTTGAGAAGCTTGTCCGGACCGGTGGTCGCGTAGTCGGCCAGGGGAACCATGATGTCTTGTACTTTTCTCCTCAGCGGCATAGTGTCACCTTTTCCTTTTGCTCAGATGATTTTAGGGGCCGGTTCCTACGTTGCGACCCTCAACTGATTGTAATGATAAAAGATAAGGGTAGGTCCCCGGTTGTCAACAAAGCAGCCAGTGCCACTCTGTGACCCATGTCCGGAGCGGTCTGCTCCACGGTTCCCGACCTGAAAAATTCAGCGGATTTTATACGAAAATTTGTCAACGGGCAATTTGTTTCGGTCAAACCAGGTAAAAAATGAATGAGCACTCATTTGTTAACCTGTGGCGAAGTGATTTTTAACGTATTGTTATAAAAGCATAAAAAATATTTCTGAGAGTTTTGATAAAGGCAGCTGACGGACGATAAAGCTTGACACAAACAGCGCTTTTTACTACTTTCATCTCACTTTTAGGGTGGGTGATTGTGCGTGCTGGCCAACCTGCATCGGGTTGAAGATATAGGGTTTAACCACTGACTGGGAGAGCGTGATGATTCACACGAGTAAAATGATGGCTGGTCTGCCGGCTGTTGCAGTTCTCACACTCTGCGCCGGCGCTGCATTTGCCAGCGGCGGCGAGGCTGCAGCCGCCATGCCTCAGGACGGCAGCCCGTGGTGGTACTGGCCGATAATCCTGCTGGTCGCAACCTTTATCATGGGCGTTATCGCGGTGCTCGGCGGGGTCGGCGGCGGGGTGCTGTTTGTGCCGATCATCAGCGGGTTTTTCCCGTTTCATCTCGATTTTGTCAGGGGTGCCGGTCTGCTGGTCGCTCTTGCCGGGGCGCTGGCCGCCGGGCCGGGACTGCTCCGGTCGGGCCTGGCCAGCCTGAGGCTGGCGATACCGGTGGCGTTGATCGCGTCGAGCTGCGCCATCGTCGGAGCGATGGTCGGGCTGGCGCTGCCGACCAATGTCGTGCAGATCTGTCTCGGTGTCACCATTCTCGGTATCTGTATCTTGATGCTGACCGCCAAGAAATCAACCCTGCCCGATGTTCCCGAGTCTGACAAGCTCAGCTCCATCCTGAAAATTTACGGTGTCTATCGTGAGGAGAGCACCGGCGAGACCATCAATTGGAAAGTGCACCGTACCCCCATCGGCCTGGCCCTGTTCGTGGTCATCGGCGTCATGGCTGGCATGTTCGGACTGGGGGCCGGCTGGGCGAACGTGCCGGTTCTCAACCTGCTCATGGGGGCGCCGTTGAAGATCAGCGTGGCCACCTCGAAGTTCCTGCTCTCCATTACCGATACGTCGGCCGCGTGGATCTATATGAACCAGGGGTGCGTAATCCCGATGATGGTGGTTCCGTCCCTGGTCGGCATCATGCTCGGCTCGTTTGTCGGGGTGCGGATCCTGAAGGTGGTCAAGCCGACCTTTATCCGCTGGATGGTCATCGGCATACTGGCCTTTGCCGGGCTCAAGGCATTGTCGAAAGGCCTGGGCTTCTAGGAATCAGTTCGTACGCTACGTTATAAGGAGACATATCATGAGCCAGGATAAGAAATTCGGTCCGAGCCCGGAACAGATTCTTTATGCCAATATCCTCAATAAAGGGATGCTGATCGGCCTGGGTGTTCTGCTCGTTACCTTTTCCCTGTATGTTTTCGGGATCATGGATCCCTACATCCCGTTCGACAAGCTGACGATCTCCTGGAGCCAGCCCGTCAGCGATTACCTGCATGAACTCAACATCCCGACCGGATGGGCGTGGCTCGGAATGCTCGGTTACGGCGATTTCATCAACTTCATCGGCATCGCCTTTCTGGCCGGTGTTTCAATTATCTGCTACCTCGCGATCATTCCGACCCTGCTGAAAAGCGGAGACAAAATTTACGCGGTGATCGCCATACTCGAGGTAATCGTTCTGACCGCAGCGGCGACCGGTATCTTCGGCAGCGGCGGTCACTGAGACCGGAGTTTCGGGAGTCCGCCGCAGCTGGCGGGCTCCCGGTTCCAAGCCGTATCCTCCTTTTAAGGTCTTTGGCTGACTTCTCGTTTGGATGCTTTCGGGGCCGGGAATTATCTGGTCGTCACAGCGTGAAATATAATTTTTTTTATTGCAAAAACATAAAAGTATGTTTAATTGAGATGTTTTGATTATTGTTTAAAGCGCAATCAATCCACGCATCGACAGCAACTCGGTCAATGCCCGCAGGGGTTGGTCGGCAGGCCTGGTAATAAGGAGAAAACCAAGGGGTTACAGGGATCTGTAGCTCCTTTCTTTTTTCCTCGATGAACGGGATGATCGCGCAAAGCACCGGCCCACAGGCGGTACGGTCTGCAGGTAAACGTCAGAGGATACAGTCATGGCAAGAGATTTATCGAAGGTTCGAAATATCGGGATCAGTGCCCATATCGATTCGGGGAAAACCACCCTGACAGAAAGAATCCTGTTTTATACCAATCGCATCCATGCGATTCACGAGGTCAGGGGAAAAGACGGTGTCGGCGCCAAGATGGACTCGATGGAGCTGGAGAAGGAACGCGGCATCACCATTCAGTCCGCTGCCACCTATACGTCGTGGAAGGGGCACGATATCAACATCATCGACACCCCCGGTCATGTCGACTTCACGATCGAGGTGGAGCGCGCCCTGCGCGTGCTCGACGGGGCAATCCTGGTGTTATGTTCGGTCGGCGGCGTTCAGTCCCAATCCATCACCGTAAACCGGCAGATGGCGCGCTACCGGGTACCGCGCATCGCTTTTGTCAACAAGTGCGACCGCACCGGGGCGAACCCCCAGCGGGTGACCTCGCAGCTGCGGGAAAAGCTGGAACTCAATGCCCACATGATTCAGATGCCGATCGGCCTGGAAAACGATTTTGACGGAATCGTCGACCTGGTCAAGATGAAGGCGATCTACTTCGACGGGGACAACGGCGAAATCCTCAGAGAAGTCGATATCCCCGCCGCCCTCGCCGATGAGGCCGCCGAGCGCAGGGAAGCGCTGCTCGAGGAAATCTCCATGTTTTCCGAGGAACTGATGGAAGCGGTTCTGGAGGGAGGGGATATCGATCCGGCGCTGATCTACGACGCCATACGCAAAGGCACGCTGGCGCTCGAGTTTACCCCGGTATTTGTCGGCTCGGCATACAAGAACAAGGGAATTCAACCGCTGCTCGATGGGGTGGCCGCCTATCTGCCATGTCCGACCGACGTCGTCAACTTCGCGCTCGACCTGAGCAAGGACGAACAGGAGTTCCGGGTGACCAACCATCCCGATGACAAATTGATCATGCTCGCCTTCAAGCTCGAAGACGGCAGATACGGCCAGCTCACCTATATCCGCACCTACCAGGGGCGACTGAGCAAAGGCGATACGGTATTCAACAGTCGCACCGGTAAAAAGGTCAAAATCGGCCGTCTGGTCCGCATGCACGCCGACGAGATGGAAGAGATCGACTCCTGCGGCCCCGGCGACATCGTAGCGCTTTTCGGCATTGATTGTGCGTCCGGCGACACCTTCACCGCGGAAGGCCTTGCCGCATCGATGAGTTCCATGCATATTCCCGAGCCGGTTATCTCGCTCGCCGTCATCCCGGTCGACAACAAGGCCCAGACCAACATGTCCAAGGCCCTGAACCGGTTCACCAAGGAGGACCCGACCTTCAGGACCTACGTCGATCACGAAACCGGCGAGACCATCATCTCCGGCATGGGCGAGCTGCATCTCGACGTCTATATCGAACGCATGAAGCGCGAATACAAGGCGGAGGTCCAGGCGGGCGCACCCCAGGTCGCTTACCGCGAGACGATCACCATGCAGTCGCCGTTCGACTACACCCACAAGAAACAGACCGGCGGTTCCGGTCAGTACGGCCGGGTTGCCGGGTATCTGGAGCCACTCGATGAGGGCGAATACGAATTTGTCGACGCGATCGTCGGCGGCGTCATCCCGCGCGAGTACATTCCATCCTGTGACAAGGGCTTCCAGAAGAGTCTCGCCAAAGGCTCGCTGTGCGGCGCCGCCATCACCGGCGTTCGTGCGGTCATCAACGACGGCGCCTCCCACTCGGTGGACTCTTCCGACATCGCCTTCCAGCTTGCCGCTCAGGGCGCTTTCAAAGAGGCGTACCTGAAGGCCAGACCGGTGATCATGGAGCCGATCATGAAGGTTGCGGTGGAGGGGCCGTCGGAATTCCAGGGTTCGGTCATGGGCAGTCTCAATCAGCGCCGCGGGATGATCATCGGTACGGTGGAGGAGGGAACCTACACGGTTGTCGAAGCGGAAGTGCCGCTCTCGGAAATGTTCGGATATTCGACCGCGCTTCGCTCCCTGACCCAGGGCAAGGCCGAATTCACGATGGAGTTCGCGACCTTCAAGCAGGTTCCGAAGAGCATCAGCGAAGAGCTGATTAAGAAATACCAGGCAGAAAAGAAAGGCCAATAATCAATTGCCAGAACGCGGGCGCCGAGGCATCACGCCGGCGGGTCCGCGCTGCTGGACGTTACCTATAGAGGAGTCAACCGGTATGGCGAAAGAAGAATTGATTTCCGGCAATCCGCTGCGGGTGCTGGGACTTGATAACAAGGCAGAGGCTGCAACCCAGAGCCTCGGGCTGGTCATGGCCCGGGCCGGTCTGGGTAAGACCGCGATCCTGGTGCAGATCGCCCTCGATTCGATGCTGCGCGGCAACAGGGTACTGCACGTGGCGATCGGCGAAACCATCGAAAAGACGCGGGAGCGCTATGAAGATACCCTCTCCAAGATGGTAGGCGATCTGTCCGAAGAGGAAATCGGTGAGTTGTCCAGGCGGCGTATGATCATGACCTTCAAGGAGCATGTATTCAGCCGGGGAATGCTTGAAGAGCGGCTCAAAGATCTGATCCAGCAGGATGTGTTCGCGCCCGACTGTCTGATCGTCGACGGCTATGATTTCGACGGCAACGGCCGTAAGCATCTGGAGGATCTCAAGCAGCTGATGGCCGAACTCGGCATCGCCGTGATCTGGTTTTCGGCGGTGTGTCACCGCGACGATCCGCGGGTCAGCGCCGATGGCGTGCCGGCACCGTGCCACACCATCGACGATCTGTTCGAGGTCATTCTGCTGATCAGGCCTAAGGACAAGGTGATCAAGCTCGATATTCTGCGCTGCGCATACTGCGAGGTGGAGCCGGGAACCACCCTGCTGCTCGACCCGTCGACGCTGCTGATCCAGAAGTCGTAGAGGACTGAGCCGAGCCGCCCGCACCGGCGGTATGCTGTGCCAACGAGCGGGCCTCCCTGGTGATGGGGTGCCCGCTTTTCTTTTCTGGAGCTGCCATGCGATTTCGTCCATGCATAGACCTGCATCAGGGCAAGGTCAAACAGATCGTCGGCTCGACGCTCGACGATGACAATCCCGATGCGCTCACAACCAATTTCGTCGCCGACGCATCCCCCGCGTGGTTCGCGCAGCTTTACCGCAGAGACGGTCTGGCAGGCGGCCATGTCATCATGCTCGGGCCCGGCAACGAGCGGGCGGCTGCTGAGGCGCTGGCGGCGTGGCCCGGGGGCATGCAGATCGGCGGCGGGATCGACGCCGACACTGCCGGCGGCTGGCTCGACCGGGGCGCCTCCCATGTGATCGTCACCTCCTGGGTATTCAGAGACGGCCGCATCGACCGGCAACGCCTCGACCGGCTGGTAAAGCGCATCGGCCGGCAGCGGCTGGTCCTGGACCTGAGCTGCCGCCGCAGGGGCGACGACTACCTGATCGTCACCGATCGCTGGCAGAATTTTACCGGGGTAGCGATAAACGCCCAAACCCTCGGTGAATTGAGCGCGTTCTGCGATGAATTTCTGATCCACGCCGCCGATGTAGAGGGCAAGTGTGCCGGGGTGGAACTCGAACTCGTCACCCGGCTGGGCGCTGTCGACACCATTCCGATTACCTACGCCGGTGGCGTCCGTAATCTGGAGGACCTTGAAACCATCAGGCGGGCCGGCCGCAACCGGCTGGATGCGACCGTCGGCAGCAGCCTCGATATTTTTGGCGGGACCTCGATGACCTACGCCGAGGCGGTGGCCTTTCACAACCGCAACCGTTGATCGATATTGGGCGTATTGGTCATTTATGCACACAATTTTACGATCTTCGGGAGAAAATTCGCTGCAATCGGCATGCACCTATGCATCTGCCCAGAGCCGAAAGTTGGATTCTATCGGCTTGTTTTTCCGGTAATTTTGATATCAATTTGATTTATTCTTGACACAAGCATAATAGAAATGTTACGTACTGGCATTTCTGTGCGAAATAGGCAAATTTACTATTGGTCCGGTTCGGGCCATAGAGTGGGTGACACGACGATTAGGTCAGCTTGCGAGCGAAATCCATGCGACACGCCCTGGCACTTTCACTGCTGTTATCATGTTTCTGGCTGGTAAACTCCGGGCATTACACCCCGCTGATCCTTTCCTTCATGGTGGCGTCGGTGTTCTTCGTGGTGGTGTTGAGTCACGCCATGGACGTCGTCGACGGTGAAGCGCAGCCCCTGCATATCACCTTCAGGCTGCCGGTCTATGTGATCTGGCTCGCCAAGGAGGTCTTTCTGGCCAACATTGCGGTGGCCGCGTGCGTCTGGCGGGGGCCGGGGTCTATCAGCCCGCGCACCATACGGGTCAGGGCCAGTCAGAACACCGATGTCGGGGTGGTGATTTATGCCAATTCGATCACCCTGACCCCGGGGACGGTCAGCATCGATCTGGAGGGCAAAGATATTGTTGTCCATGCATTGACCGAAGCGGCTGAGGCGGATCTTCTCACCGGCGAGATGGATCGCCGGGTTTGCCGGGTGGAAGGGTGATGTTCGCGGCGACCGCCTTAGCCCTGCTGGTGGTGATGGCGCTGGCGCTGGCCCGGGCTTTTCTGGGGCCGACGCTCTATGACCGCATTCTCGCGGTGAACAATTTCGGAACCAAGACCGTGCTGCTCCTGGCGGTCATGGATTTTCTGTCCGGCCGCCCTGATTTTCTCGATATCGCCATAGTCTATGCGCTGATCAATTTCATCAGCGTCATCGGGGTACTCAGATTTTTCGAATATGCCCAGCAGAAAACCGTGGAGCAGGGCGAATGATCGATATGCTGCTTGACATCCTCAGCTGGGGGCTTCTGATCTCCGGCGCTTTTTTCTGCCTGACCGGCGGAATCGGGCTGATTCGCTTTCCCGAATTTTTCTCGCGGATCCACGCCGCCAGCCTGACCGATACACTCGGCGCCAGCCTGATCCTGATGGGTTTGATGTTTCAGGCCGGCATCTCCCTGACCCTGGCCAAGCTCATCATGATCATGATCCTTTCCCTGATCGCCGGCACCACGGCCAGTCATGCGATGGCCAAGGCGGCCCTGAAAAGCGGCATGTGTCCGCTCGATCAAGCCGCCCTCAGCCGCCGGCCGGAAGTCAAATCGTATACCGACAAGACCTAGCGTGGAAACCCTGATCGACATCGTGCTGCTGGGCTTTCTGGTGTTTACCGCGCTGGCGGTGGCGAAGATGAACGACCTGTTCGCCGTGGTCATGCTGTCGGGCATCTACAGCCTGCTGTCGGCCAGCCTGTTTCTCGACCTCGACGCGGTGGACGTGGCCTTCACCGAGGCGTCGGTGGGGGCGGGAATCTCGACTCTGCTGTTCCTCGCCTCGCTGAAGCTGGTCGGCCGCTACGAGAAACGCACCCGCTACCGGCCGATGCTGGCGCTGGGCGTGGTGCTTGCGACCGGGACCCTGCTCATCTACGGAACCCTCGACATGCCGCATTTCGGATCACC
>JAJDNR010000077.1 GCA_022340565.1 Desulfofustis sp. | reverse complement strand
AGCGGTCGATGCCGCATCGATCCTGCAAGCCTTGCCAAGGTTCTGGACTTTTTCTCAAAGACCCCGTATAACACACTTCTGGCAGAAACACCTGCATCCGCCGCGGTCGTTTCCGAGCGGCATCACCGCCCGGTAGCGACCTGGAAGACAATGCCGTCAAATTTTCGCGTCGCCTTTTCGGTAACACAAGATTACCCAGACCAGGGAATCCATCCGATCGTCTGAGACAAGGAGCAATCCATGGAAGGAGCCATCCTCCCCATCATCATTTTTCTTGCCGTCTACGTTGCGATCACCTTCGAAGTGGTGAACAAGGCCGTGGCCGCCATGCTCGGCGTGATGATTCTGCTGGCGGCGCATGTGATCAGCGATCACCACGCCCTCGGGCTGATCGATGTGGAAACGATTATGCTGCTGCTCGGCATGATGGCCATCGTGGTGATTCTTCGAAAATCGGGGATCTTTACCTTGCTCAGCGTCAAGATAGCGGAACTGACCAAGGGCAGCCCGCTCAAGATCCTCATCCTGTTCTCGGCAGTCACCGCGACTATGTCCGCCTTTCTCGACAACGTGACGACGGTACTGATCATCGTCCCCATCGTCGTCGAGTTGACCGCCGGCATGGGGCTCAATCCGACGCTGTTCGTCATAAGCCAGGCGCTCATATCCAACATCGGCGGGACCGCTACACTGATCGGCGATCCGCCGAACATCATTATCGGATCGAAGGTCGGCCTCACCTTCAACCAATTCGCGATCAACCTGTTCGTGCCGGTAACCCTGTCCCTGGCACTCGGCCTGGTGCTCATCTGGGCGATGAACAGAGAGGTGTTCAGGCCGGTCAATACCAGCCTCACGAAGCTGTTTTCAACCCGGCTGCTGCTCGAAAAAATCCGTCTCGACTTTCTCAACCGGCCGATCGATTCCGTCCTGCTCGTCAAAGGCGTATCGTGCCTGATCATCGCCATTGTGCTCTTCGTCACCCAGACCGTCACCAAGCTCTCGCCCGGGGTGGTTGCGATGCTGATGGCGATGATCCTGTTCACCATCTCCGGGGTGGACGTCGAAGAGATGCTCGAGGAGATCGAGTGGAGCACTTTGCTCTTCTTCGCCGGTCTGTTCATCCTGGTCGGAGTCCTCGAGGAAAAGGGGGTGATCGAGTGGATCGCCCACAACGTGTTTTTACGGGTGGGCGACAACCCGTACGTGATCGTGCTGACGGTCCTCTGGGTGTCGGGCTTTGCCTCGGGCTTCCTCGACAACATCCCGTTCACTATTACGATGATACCGGTGGTCAGGCTGATGATGGAGACTACCCCCATCCCCAACAATATCTTATGGTGGGCCCTGGCCCTGGGAGCCTGTTTCGGGGGCAACCTGACCATGATCGGGGCGTCCGCCAATATCGTGTCGGTCGGCATGGCCAAACAGTCGGGCGTGAAGATCAGCTTCCTGGAATTCATGAAGACGAGCGCCCTGCTGACCATCGTGACCCTCTGCGTCGCTTCCGGGTACCTCTCCCTCTATTTATGGCTGAGCTTATGAACCAAGTCGAGAAAGACAATCTGGACAAGCTGTTTCTCTATCACGGCAACGTTCTCGGCGCCGCCCGCACCACGGTCATGGCGCTCAAGTCGCTGATCGGAGCATTCGCCGAGTTGGAATGTTCTCAGGAAGACATCTATGAGCGCTACACCGAACTGGCCGCTGCAATAAAGGGGACTCAGCCCCAGATCACGCCGCTGAACCATATGCTGGAACAGTTCGAAGAAGAAATGAAGCCCTGCTGGTCCAAAGAAAAGCAGGACATTAAAGAAACCGCCGCAAAAATTCTCAATGACAAGGTGAAACTGTTCCAGTCTCGGGCGGAACGGGTGGTCCGACACGGCATCCAGATTATCGAGGAGCGCGACGGCATCGTCGTGCACTCGGCAAGCTCGATGGTCACCAATGTGCTGATTCAGGCCAAGGAGGTACTGCTCAAGAACTTTTCGGTGATCGTCCTCCAGCTCGATCCGGTGCGCACTCCCCAGGTGGCACTGTCACTCAAACAACACGACATTCCCCACATCGTGATCCCCGCCTTCAATCTCGACCACTATGTCAACAAGGCCAACAAGATCCTGCTCGGAGGGGTCAGCGTGACCCGGGACCTCAAAGTGGTGGCCCCGGTGGGCACCAGCACGACGCTGAGCCTCTGCCGCCACAACGGCATCAAGAGCTATCTGTTCGCCAATTCATTCCATTTCTCCCACGGCCTCGCTGAAGCCCAGCGGATCTATCGTGCCGACCAGAAGATCGCCTCCTCACGCACTACCTACAAGCTGACGACCCACTCTCACGACCTGGTGGACATGGAGCTGATCGACGTGCTGATCGACGAGGACGGGGTCGTCGACAGCGAGCGGCTGAAGGCGATTACCGGCTAGGTTGCGGAGATCCTGCCATATCGAAGGTGTGCAGCGAACTTCTTGTACCGTCTCACCCAGTCAGAGTTAAAAGGGCATAAATAACGATCAGAGGAATCCGTTATCCCGGGGCCCGCTAAATGCTATCTCTGTTCTTCGCCTTCATGATATAATTACAGGAGAGTAAATCGATTATTGCGCAGGGTACCCTGCGGTTGCTCCGGGGGCTGTCGTGTTTAAAAAAAGTGATCAAGACTGCGTCAATATCATTATCGATTCCATTGCCGATGGTATTTTTATCATCGACTGTGATCAGACGATTACCTATTTCAATCACGCCGCAGAAAAGTTGACCGGTGTAAAGAAAGATCAGGCTGTCGGGAAAAAATGTTACGAAGTTTTAGGAGGCACCAGCGATCAATGCAAGAAGCACTGTTTTTTGAAGGAAAGCATGCTGACCGGCGAAGAGAAGCTTTCCAGAAAAACCACTATTGTCAGCATAGATGGTCGGCAGATACCGGTAACCATCAGTGCCTCGGTAGTCCGGGATGAATTCGGAGACGTTATCGGTGGTGTGGAAACCATGCGGGACATCACCGCAATAGAATATTTGCGCAAAAAAATTGATGGCCTGTATTCCATATCAGACATTATCACCAAGAATCGCGAAATCAAAAAAATTCTCGACATCCTGCCGGACATAGCCAAAAGCGACAGCACCGTTCTGATCGAAGGGCCAAGCGGCAGCGGAAAAGAGCTATTTGCGAAGGCAATACATGATCTGAGTGAACGCCCCGGCAAATTTGTTGCCCTGAACTGCACAGCTCTACCGGACACTCTATTGGAGTCCGAGCTTTTCGGATATAAAAAAGGCGCTTTCACCGGGGCAAAACGCGATAAGCCCGGTCGGTTTTCCCTGGCCGAAGGCGGCACCTTTTTGCTCGACGAAATAGGCGATATTTCAAGTGCCTTGCAAATGAAGTTGCTGCGGGTACTGGAAAAAATGGAATTCGAACCGCTTGGATCCATGGAAACCGTCAAGGCAGATGTTCGGATTTTAGCAGCAACCAACAAGAACCTTGCCGACCTCGTTGACCAGAAAATATTCAGGGAAGATCTTTTCTATCGCCTCAATGTTGTCAAAATTTACCTGCCACCACTATCCAGACGCCGTGAGGATATCTCACTCCTCGTGGATAATTTCATAGAAAAATTTAACATTCTCAAAGGAATGTGCATTACAGGCGTTTCCCAGGAGGTTCTCGATGTGTTCATGGAATATGAATTCCCCGGCAATGTCAGGGAACTGGAAAATTTTATCGAATATGCCTTCATCCTCTGTCATGGAAACATCATTGAATTGGACCATCTTCCCAAGGAATTGCGCAATGCCCATCAGAGCAGAAAAGCCGGCGAGGGAATTGCAGCGGTAAAACCGCTGGCCGCTTCCGAGGAGAGCACTATCAGAGCCGCCCTTGAAAAGCACGGCTGGAACAGACGCGCTACGGCAACGTACCTGTCAATAAATCCGAGTACGCTCTGGCGCAAGATGAAAAAATACAATATCCACAAGGAGTAGCTGATTTGGCTACTTTTTGATGATCAACGATGCCGGCGTCGTTCATGTTTTTATTTCACAGCGTGTCGGCTGCCAGCAAGAACCCTGATCCGCAAAGAAACGATTCTGTATGTATTTTCCCTTAATTAATATAAAAGCTTAGGGAAAATTTTCCGGGTGAATATGGTGTTTCGCCGTCTTATATCCACGATACACCCTATGACGGCATAGACAGCAGCAAATACCACACCGTTAATCCCACTTATCAGGGTAAACTGCAGAGCAGTTACTTCAGCCCCCGGCTCGACAATATCCATGCCGATCACGCAAAGATACCCGAACCAGAAATGTGCAAGGTGAATAAAGAGTCCGATCAATCCCATGAATTTTCCAATTATCGGCACATAGGTGAAATTAATACATGCAAAGCTTACCGGGGCAATGACCAGTCCTGTAAAAAATCCGCAGATCGTATTTTTGTAGCGGCATTTAAACAGCTTAACAAGTTCAAAACAGCTCAAAGGAATCAAGGCTAAGAGGATCAGGTACTGGCTCATGACGTTCCTCCTCTGATGTCTTCCTTCTTTCTTCCTCCCTTATGATGACAGCGGCATGCTTTGTTCCCGGTAAATTATGGTTCTGACCTCGTGTTCGTTCAGCAGGCTCATTGAGGCAACCGTATTCACAACCTCACGAGTGAGGAGTTACGGTGTGAAACATAGCCTTCAGCGCCGGTATTCTGTCTTTTTCCTTTGCCATTCTTCTGTCGACTGCATATCCGATCAAACCATAGATATAAGCAAACAGGACCCCGTTGAAGGTGTTTATCATAACAAACTCCAGGGCTGTAATCGGCTGGTTCGGCTCGATCATTCCACTCCAAAGCAAACTGATATAGCCGATTGAGCCATGCGTCAGATTGACGATAACCCCAACAAGCCCTAAAAATTTGCCGAGAAACGGTATATACGTCATCTGAATCAAGCCAAAACTTACGGGCGCTATTACCGCCCCGATCGCGATACCGTTCCACATAATCCTGTTTTTTATCTCCATGCTCTTGGTCAGATATATGCAGGATAGCGGGACTATTGCCAGAAAGATCAACCATTCAGTCATGACGGGCCTCTCATCTTTGGCGATTTCAGGCCTAAGCTGGCCTGGTTACTTTTATTCCTGCATGATCTATTCCCTCCAGTGAAATTTCGATTATCTATTTAATTTCAATTCATTAAGCAAACATTCCAAACGTGTTCCGGGAGCGTGCATTGCACATGTGCACGGTGGATGGAAACGGGCCTTGAGCGTGGATGCCTCGGCTATTTCATTGGCGAGTACGGCATCAAGAACAGAGTGATATGCAATTATTTACACTAAAAACAAAAATTCCAAATAGTTATATCTATGCAATCACGGTTTTGATAGGTTTTTCTCAACAGCGGAAAGAGGCGTTGAGGTGTGTTGCTGGTTTTCGGTACTTCCCGCGGTTCCTGCTTGGTTTTCAAGAAGGTATAAATAATCGATACAATGATCCAATATTATTATTAAAAATTATCGTCTAGGGGGTGCATTTTCGATCATTGCAGAAACGCAATTTGGTCGTGCAGAATTACAACCAGAATCAAGATCCGACTGATGAAGATGGAGGTAATCAATGATCAGAAAGCATATCGTTTAATGTTCTTCAAAGCCGGTAAGCATGGCCTTAAAACGTGCAAGCGGGGTGTGTCCCAGTGTTGCAAAATAACAATGGATAACAAGAAAGGAGGTAAACAGGAAAAACAACAGAACATGAATTGTATCGAGAAGCTTGATCCCCCCCAGCAGGTTAATGTATTCCTCATACTTCTTAATCTGCCAGAGAAAGAGCCCTGACATCATTTGAGCAGGCAGAAAAACGAACATGACGACAAGATAGACCAGTTGTTGAAGGGGGTTAAATTTATTTTCCGGACTCATCAGGTGCGGATTATGCTTGCCAACAAAGACGCCATATCCATAGTATTTCAGCTGTTCCCATACAAGAGCAAGCCAGCCGCGTGAGTCAGGGATATAAATCTTCACGTTGCCGGTACCCAGATAATAGCTAAGCCAAACGAAAAAATTGGCAATTACCCCAAATCCCACATAGTTATGAATCGATATTGCCACTGTCAGGGGCATAAAATTCAGCACTTCAGCATATCGAATCTGAAAGCCTGTGAGAATCAGACATACGAAACCGGATGCATTGATCCAATGCCATACCCGTACCGGCAGCGGATAGTTGTAGAGCAGGCGTCCCTTGCTCATGATGAAGCCTCTTCACCTACTGGATGTACTTTACCCAGCATCTAATCGTCATTCTCCTTCTTTCCTCGTCGCAACGGGATAGTCAACACCCTGATAATAAGATGTCCAAGCGCGGCGCACGCTCCCCCGGCGATGATCAGCAGACCTATCTTGTCCAAACGTTTTATCCGGGTACCACCGAGAAGATAAAAATGGCTTACATAATAGCTTTCGAGAATCGCCCGGTCGATTTTGTACCGTTCCACAGTATCATCATCCCTGATCAAGATTATCGAAACCGCATTAAAATATGGTGAATCAGACGCATGGCACATCTCACAGGTTTTTTGCGCAGATTCACGGCTTATCTGGTGCGCAATGGAGTTGATATCCGCAACCAGTTCAGCCCGTAAGATCGGTCGAATATTTTTTTGCTTGAGCATGAAAAAGAGGTCATCAAACTCATTCATGCCGATAATTTGATCATGATTCTTATCAATCGTCTGAATGATCTTGTCGAAATTGGTTCCTATGATTTTAATGAGTTCATCACCTTTATAAAATCTCATGGTGATCAGGTCATAAAACCTGAGATCTATATGGCGCGGAACCTCCGGGGCATGACAAACGACACACTCTACGTGGGCAAAATGCGCATCACCTGAAGGCAACCACTCGTGGAACTGATTGGGATTATGGCATTTCAGGCAGATACTGTTTGTCCGTTCAGCGACCGAAGCACCTTCCATCTGGCGAACGTAATGATAACCGTGGCAGGCATAGCAGGTCATGGTTATGCCTTTCGTCCTCATTTTCATGTGGACACTGTTTTTGAACTCCTCCCCCGCATCTTCATGGCACGAGACGCAGTGCACCTTTTCTAAACGGCGCGCGTGGGGAACCTCCTCATTCCAATCGAGTTCTTCAATATCGGCATGACAATCTACGCACGTAATACCGATGAGGTTATGAATCGATTTATCAAACGTATCTTCATCCACGTACAGAGACTCGGTTATCTCTATCTGTAAGATGTTGTCGGTACTTTCCGTGGTAAGGCCTTCATCGCTGTGGCATTCAAAACATTCGGAATTATCAACGGCTGCAAGGGGAGAGGGACATAATACTGAGCAGGTGAGAATAATGTACAACCCGTATCGCACGGTGAAGTGATAGTTTTTTTTCATAGCTTCTGTGCTTCTGATACGCCTGAACCTTGTCGCTGAAGCTCTATCTATAGGCTAACCAAAATTTCTCAGGAAGCAAATTTTCTCAATGATTTTTGGCTACCATGACGGCTTTTCAGGGATAGAGCAAACGAATAACCGAGCAGCCCGTTAGAACCGAAACAGGGGGTGATTGGACGCACCTTCTCCGTTCCCATGCAATTTCTAATCGATAGAACTTTTCACGCCGGCTCTGCCGACCTGCTGTCGTGCCCGAAGCATGAACGACATCATGGGAAGTATGGGCAATGACCCATGCCTTGATTCCAGGGAAGTAATATCGACAAGCACAAGCGGTCGCATTCATATTGTGGTAATACGTTACAAATCAATTTTAAAACAGCTTACCTGTCTCAACAGCGGTAACGGTCTTGCAGTCTGTTCTGAACGGAGGGTTATCATGAAAGGTCTGGTGTATCACGGTGAGGAAGTGCTGAAATGGGAAGTGGTGCCTGATGTTGCGCCCGCGGATCATGAGGTGAAGATCAGGGTCAAGGCAGCCGGAATCTGCGGGTCTGATATCCATGGCTATCAGGGAATCACCGGGCGCAGGATTCCCCCGATGATCATGGGCCACGAATTTTCCGGTATCGTCAGTGAAGTCGGCAGCGGGGTCGACAGTCTCCAGGTCGGCGACCGGGTAACGGCCTTCCCGATGGATTTCTGTGGGACCTGTCCCTCCTGCAGCATCGGAGAGGTTCAGTTCTGCCCGGGCAAGAAGCAGTTTGGCGTGCTTACCACAAACGGTGCCTTTGCAGATTACCTGTGTGTTCCCGACAAGGTCTGTTACAAACTGCAGGACACGGTATCCTACAACGCCGGCGCCACCGTTGAACCGCTGGCGGTCGCCTTCAGGGGGGTCAACCATGCCGGTGACCTTGCCGGGAAAAACGTCCTGGTCGTCGGCTCGGGAACCATCGGCCTGATGCTCGTGGCTTGCGCAAAGACCCGGAATCCTGCGAAAATTTTTGTCTCGGATCTGAGCAACAGCCGCCTTGAGGTTGCCAAGCTGATGGGGGCGGATGTCACGATCAATCCAGCTGAGAGTGAAATCAAAGACCTCATCTCAGCGCACACGGACAACCGTGGAATCGATGTCTCGTTCGAAGCGGTCGGGGTAACGCCGGCCTGCGTTCAGTCTCTTGAAAACCTGCGGATCGGCGGCACGGCAGTGTGGCTTGGACAGGGAAAGAAGACCGTTGAGATCGGCATGCTGGACATCGTAACCAGGGAGCTGCGGGTTGTCGGCAGCTTCACCTATGGCCTGAAAGAGTTCGAAGCGGCTGTCGAGATGCTCAACAGCGGTGAGATCAACGTAGCCCCGATCATCTCGAAGGAAGTACCGATGAGCCAGGGCGCCGAGTGGTTCGAGAAACTGAAGAGACCGGAAGCGCTGGTAAAAGTCATTCTGACGGATGAGGAGTGAGACGATGAGAATCGGCTGCTGCGTCAACATGGTGGCTGCGACGCCCGACGGTATCGGGCTGGAACGGCTGGAAACGCTGGCATCGTCGGGTTATGACTATGTGGAACTGCCGCTCGCCCAGATGATGGCATTGGGTTCCCCGCAATTCGACAGACTCGTCTCCATCGTCGAGTCTTGCGGAGTGCCATGCGAGGCGTGCAACAACTTCATTCCCGCAGATCACCGGATCACTGGCGACAGGATCGATATTCCCAAACTGTCCGGATATGTGGATGAGGCGCTCGAGCGGGCTTCGCGCCTGGGTGCTAAACGCATTGTCTTCGGCAGCTCGGGAGCCAAGAATGTTCCGCAGGGATTCCCGATGGAGCGCGCCTGGCAGCAGATCGTCGATACCCTCCGGCTGGTGAGTGATAAAATCGGCGGCCGGGACATCATCATTGCCATCGAACCCCTGTGCCGTCTGGAGAGCAATATCATCAACAACGGTCAGGAAGGGTTGCAGCTCGCCCGGGAGGTCAACCGGCCAAACATCAGCTTGCTTCTCGATTACTACCATCTGGTGATCGAAAACGAAGACCAGATCATCATCGACAAGGCCGGGGGCTATCTGCAGCACATCCACCTGGCCAACCCTGATGGCAGGATATATCCCCGCGAGAACGACGGCGTTGATTATAAAACCTTTATCACCAACCTGAAAAATTCGGGCTATAACGGCAGAATCAGCATAGAGGCGTACACCGATGACTTTTCGGCCAGCGCGCCGGAAGCCCTGCAGACCATTCGACGGGCCTGCGGGTAGCCGGGGTCCGTGTCGCCCTTCGAACCTCTTACGGGCTCGAATGATCCGTTTGCTTTCGAGCAGATGACGACAGTTCAAGGCTTCGAGCCTCAGCTCGAGCCTGTCTTTGTCGATCGCGTTACCCTCTGAAAGAGCTGATATGTGCAGCAGATCCGGACGGATCCACGAATCATTTGAGGACGCGAGATGTCACCAATGAAAGCATTCTTACCTGCAGTCCTGTTCTGTTTCATCTCCCCCTGTGGAGCCCTTGCCGGTGAAGCTGATGTGGTCGAGGTGGAGATTACGGAAGCTTCGGATGGTACATTTCGCTTCGATGCCACCCTGTCTCACCGGGATACCGGTTGGAATCATTACGCAGACAAATGGCATATCGTGGCTCCGGACGGGTCCATTCTGGCAACCCGCACGCTCCTGCATCCCCATGTTGACGAGCAGCCGTTCACGAGGAGTTTGTCAGGAGTGAGCATTCCCGAAACGGTAACCGAGGTATCGATACGCGGCCACGATTCTGTGCACGGATATGGCGGTGCAGTGATCAGGAAAAAGGTCCGCTGAGTATCCCTACTCAACCTTTCCGGTTTTTGAAATTATTACAAAAAAAATTGGCCTGATCATACGGTATACGAGCGACAGGCAGGTTCTGATACGACCCGGCCTTTGTTGAAGTCGTTGGCTGGAGTCGCGGCGGCAGCTCGAGTTCCCCCTGAAGCCCGCCCTCAACCCTTCGCACAAGCCTTGACGGTTCATCCAGTCGATGGTATCCGGATTGACCCCCGGAAGCAGTAGAACCCTCATCGTGCGTCACTCCTCTGAATCTTCTATCGCATCCCCGTATTTCTGCAGCTTGTTCTGCAGGGTCTTACGGGTAATCCCCAACCGCCTGGCAGCTTCACTCTTGTTGCCGCCCGTCTCCTCAAGAGTCTGACGGATCAGGATCATCTCGGCCTCCTGAAGCGTAGCCGGGCGCTGCGACTCGTCTGGTTTACTGGACGAAAAATGTTTCTGCACCTGGATAGGCAAACTCTTTTCCGTCAGGTGGTTGCCGCGCATCAGGATGATGCCCCGCTCGATCGCGTTCTCCAGTTCCCTGACGTTGCCCGGCCACGGGTAGGCGGTCAGATGTTTCATACAGTCGCTGCTCACCGATTCGACCGTTCGCCGGTTTTTCTTGGCAAAATGGGCGATGAAGTGGCTGGCGAGCAGCCGCACGTCACCTTCCCGTTCCCGAAGCGGCGGTACTTCGAGCATCACCACATTGAGCCGGTAGTAGAGATCCTCCCTGAAATTTCCTCGCTCCACCTCCGCGGCCAGATCACGATTGGTTGCCGCGATGATGCGCACGTCCACCGAAATGGGCCGGTCGCCGCCGACCCGCTGGACCTCGCCCTCCTGAAGCGCGCGCAGCAGTTTGACCTGCATGGCGGTCGAGGTCTCGCCGATCTCGTCGAGAAACAGGGTACCGCCATCCGCCTGCACGAAGGTACCGTCCCGCTGCCGGTCGGCGCCGGTGAACGCACCCTTCTCGTGGCCGAACAGCTCCGACTCCAGCAGACTCTCTGCCAGCGCTGCGCAGTTCACCTTGATGAACGGCTTTCCCCGTCGCTCGCTGTTGCGGTGCAGGGTTTCGGCAACCAGCTCCTTGCCGGTTCCCGACTCGCCGGTGATCAGCACCGTGGCCTCGGTCGGCGCCACATAGCCGATCATCTCGAGCAGTTCCCGCATCAGCTTCGACTCGCCGATAATAGCCGTCTCCAGGGTGCCGGCCCCGGAACCGACCGACTGTTTCTTCTCCTCCACCCGATGGTGGTCCAGCGCCCGCTCCAGCGTCAGTTTGAGACGATCGAAATCGAGCGGCTTGGTGAGATAATCGTGGGCTCCCTGCTTGATCAGATCGACCGCGTCATCCACGGACGAGAATGCGGTCATGATGATCACCGGCAGCGCCGGCCGGATCCTCCTGATATGGCCGAAAGCTTCAAGACCGCTCATCCGGGCCATCTTTACATCCATCAACACCGCGCTGAAGTCGCGGCGCTCCACCACCGCAACCGCCGTGTCGCCGTCGTCGGCCTCTACGCAGTTGTATCCCCACTGCTTGAACAGCGAGCAGAGCATATAGCGATGAACCTGTTCATCGTCGACGACCAGGACGTCGACCGGGGATGACCGGGGACTCACTGGACCGCCTAACCCTTGATCTTGCCCAGCAGCCAGGCGATGTTGTCGCCGAGGTCAGCCATGGTTTTCATGCCTTCCTGATCACTGGCGACCTCGCCTTTTTCCCTGCCGAGACCGATATTCCAATAACTGGAACCGACCACGATCATGTGGTTGATCTGGAAAAAGTGATTCATCGTGTCGAAGGCATGGATCTCCCCTGCTCTCCGCGCCACCGCAACGGCGGCGCCGATCTTGCGCCTGTAGAGGTTACCGTTGGCCCGCCCGACCATGCCGCAGCGGTCGATCAGCGCTTTCATCTCGGTTGTCACATCGGCGAAGTAGGTCGGCGAACCGAGAATAATCGCGTCGGCCCCGGCCATTTTGTCGACACACTGATTGACGATGTCATCCTTGATCGCACAGCTCCCGTCCTTTTTCTTGATGCACACAAAACAGGCCCGGCAGCCTTTCGGGTTGGTTCCGGCCAGCTCGATCAGTTCGGTCTGCGCACCGGCTTCCTGCAGCGGCTTCAAGACCGCCTCGAGCATTACCCTGGTATTGCCGCCTTTGCGTGCACTGCCGTTAAACGCTACGATTTTCAGCATACTTTAACCTTGTTCAGAGTTATGATTAATGGTACTGGTGTAGACGCTCTTTACTTTGCAATTACGGGCTTTTCCCCTGTATGGTTATAGCATCACCGCTCTTTTCGGGGAACATTTTTTTAGCGGAAGATCGGAAATTCCGGAGCGCGCATTCCCTCTGACAAGACATGGAACCGATACTGATCCTGACCACCGGCGGCACCATCGACAAGATCTATTTCGATGCCAGGAGCTCCTACGAAGTCGGCCCTCCGCATATCTCCCGGCTGCTCACGGAACTGAACCTGTCGATTGTCTACCGGGTCGTCGCGGTGGTGCGCAAAGACAGCCTCGACCTCACCGACGAGGACCGCAGGCTGATTTATGAACACGCGGTTAACAGCGATGAACGGATGATCCTGATCACCCATGGCACCGACACCATGGTTGAAACCGGCAAAGCGCTCCAATCCATACCGGACAAGACCATCGTTCTGACCGGCGCGCTGGAGCCGGCACTGTTCAAGACCAGCGATGCGCTGTTCAACATCGGCTGCGCGCTGGCCGCCGTGCAGACCTGCCCCCACGGGGTTTATATCGCGATGAGCGGCCGAGTCTTTGACTGTCGGAACGTACGCAAGAATCTCCAAACCAACCGCTTTGAATTCCTGAACAGGCAAACGGACCGTGAAGCGTGAAACGATAAACACCCTGGTCGTCCTGGCCCTGGTGCTGTGCATCTCGGTGATCTTCCTGAGCATGATCCACCAGTTCCTGATGCCGATCTTCCTGGCCGGCATCTTCTCGGCAATGCTCAGTCCCGTACAGCGCTGGCTGACCGCCAAACTGCGGGGGCGGCAGAATATTGCATCGATCATCACCATCATCGCCATCGTGCTGCTGATCCTCATCCCGCTGTCGATCCTGATCGGCATCGTCGCCGCCCAGGCGGTTGCCGTCGGTCAGTCGGTGACGCCGTTCGTACAGAGATTCATGGAAGAGCCGTCGGATCTCACCAAATACGTCATAAAGCTGCCCTTCTACGACCTCATTCTGCCCTACCGTGACGTGCTCATCGAGCGGGCCGGCCAGGTCGTCGCCACCGTATCGAACTTTCTGGTCAACTCGATCTCCTCCGTCACCAAGATCACCGTTCAGGCGATCTTCGGGCTGATCATCATGCTCTACGTGATGTTCTTCTTTTTCTCTATGGGCGGCAAGCTGCTCAACAAGATTCTCTACTTTCTGCCCCTCAAGGACTGCGACGAGCAGCGGCTGCTCGCCCGCTTCACGTCGGTGACCAGGGCGACCATCAAGGGCACCATCGTGATCGGCCTGATGCAGGGCATCATCTGCGGATTCGCGTTTTTCCTGGCCGACATCCAAGGACCGGTGTTCTGGGGAACGATCATGGCGGTGACCTCGGTGATTCCGGCCTTCGGCACCGCCATCGTATGGATCCCGGCCCTCATCATCCTGGCCCTGACCAAAAACTATGTCGGAGTCGCCATCCTCGCGGTCGTTTGCGGGCTGATTTCCGGAAACCTCGACAACCTGGTGAGGCCCCGGCTGGTCGGCAAGGACACCGAGATGCACGACCTTTACGTGCTGTTCGGCACGCTGGGAGGGATCTCGATGTTCGGCATCCTCGGCATCATCGTCGGCCCGATCATTGCAGCGCTTTTTATCACCATCTGGGACATCTACGGGGACTCGTTCAAGGACTACCTGCCGGCGGTCGGCCCCCCCCCGGCTGATGCTCCTGAGCCTGCTGATCGCAATGAACAGCAGGAATCAGACGGGCAGAGCAACGACATTTCTCAACGATAATCGGAGCCATCCCTTGAATACGGCGGCTATCTGTAAAGTCATCAGTTCACTGATGCTGGTCACCGGAGGATCGCTGATCCTGCCGATCGCATGTTCAGTCATCTACGGCGAAGACGATCTGTTCAGCCTGGTGGTTTCGTTCGTGGCGATCATCATACTGGGGCTGCTGATACGCCACTTTTTCCGTCGCGTCGATGAGGTTTCGGTGAAAGACGGCCTGTTCATCGCCACGATCGGCTGGGTGATCATCTCCGCGCTGTCGGGACTGCCATTCATGATTCACGGTTCAATCCCGTCGTTTACCGACGCCTTCTTCGAGATGATGTCGGGCTATACCACCACCGGAGCGACAATCCTCACCGACATTGAAGCGGTTCCCCACGGCCTGCTGTTCTGGCGCAGCCAGACCCACCTGCTCGGGGGTATGGGGTTTTTGACCCTGACCATCATCTTCCTGCCTCACGGCATGGGTGGTGTGCGGCTGTTCAGGGCCGAATCAAGCCCGGGCCAGATCATCACCCGGGACAAGTTCATCGCCCGCAACAAGGACGCGATGATCCTGCTGTGGACCATCTACCTGGGTTTGAATCTGCTCGAGACCCTGCTGCTGTATGTCGGCGGCATGGAGCTGTTCGACGCCCTCTGCACCGCCTTCGGGACCGTGTCGACGTCCGGCTATTCACCGAAAAACGCGAGCATCGGCCACTACGACAGCACCTACTTCGATTGGGTTATCACCTGCTTCATGTTTTTCGGCGGCGTCACCTTCGTGCTGTTCTACAAGATAATCAGGGGAAACTTCAGCGAAGTGGTGAAAAACACCGAACTGAGGTGGTATGTCAGCTTCATCGTAATCTTCAGCCTGGCGGTGTCGGTCAATCTATGGGCAACCGACACCTACGACACCTTTCTCAAGGCATTGAGGTATGGATCCTTTCAGACGGTGTCGCTGCTGACCACCACCGGATTCACCACCGCCGACTACGAACTGTGGCCTCAGGCTGCGCAGATGTTCCTCTACGCAGTCTGCTTCATCGGGGCCTGCGCCGGCTCCACGACCAGCGGCATCAAGGTCGTTCATTTCGCGATCATCTGGAAATACATGTATGGATCGATCAAGCGCATCTTTCTCCAGCCGATGACGGTGGTTTCAGTGCGGCTCAACGGTAAGCCGGTCAGCCAGGGCGTCATCGACCTTGCCGTCTGCTACTTCATCGTCAATATCATGCTGGTGCTGTTTGGCGGCTGCGTGATGGTGGTCAGCGATGACATCGATTATGTCACGGCGATGAGTTCGGTGATATCGGCATTGATGAACATCGGGCCGGGATTCGGCAGCGTCGGGCCGAGCGAAAATTTTGCATTTATATCCGACTTCGGCAAGTGGTTCCTGTCATGGAACATGCTGGTGGGGCGCCTGGAGATGTTCTCGGCGCTGGTGATCTTCATCCCCGCCTTCTGGAAGCGCTGACCGGATGCCCTTTGGCCGGGCACCCTCGAGGATCACACGCCGAAAAGTTTACGCAGTTCCTTGAGCTGGTTGGACAGGCAGACGCCGATGACCCGTTCGCCGGCGACGATGTGCGTGTCGCCGACCGCGACCCGCCAGCTGCCGTCCCGAAAAACCGCTCCGATCAGCAGCTTGCCGTGATAAGACCGATCAAGCCGGGACAGCGGTTTTCTGGTGATCGGCGCGTTGGCACCGGCCACCACTTCAACGACCTCGGCGTCGAATCCGTGCAGATGGGCCGCGGACATCAGCTCACTTCTGCGAACATGCTTCATGATCTCGCTGGCAGCCATGATCTTCTTGTTCAGCGTGATGTCCAGCCCGATCGTCGACGCCAGCACCTGATAGTCTTCCTTGCTCACTACCGCAATAGTCTTCTCGCTTCCCGTAGTTGATACAGCGCCGTTTTTCCTGCGCACCATCATATTCTTGGCCAGCAGCGCACTCATGATATTGGTCTCGTTTCTGGCGGTCGTACTGATAAAGGTGTCCACATCCGCGATACCCGCCATGCTCAGAACATCGGCATTGGAGCCGTCGCCGTGCAGCACTTCGACGTCGCTGAACTGGCCCGCGAGATCCTGGGCTCGGACCGGGTTGCTCTCGACCAGCGTCACCTCGACCGAGTTTGCGAGCAGTTCGGCAACCCGTTTGCCGATGAGTCCGCCGCCCACGATCATCACCCGTTGTCCGACTCCCTGGGGCACACCGGCGATCTCCATCAGATCGGGAAGGTGCCTGCTGCCGGTCATGACCACGATCTGGTCGCGGGGCTGAATTTCAAGGTCGCCTTGGGGGATGATCGTGGTGATGCCGCGGGCAACCGCCACCACCCGAAAGACGAAATCGGAAAATTTGATCGATATGTCCTTGAGTTTCTGGTTCGCGAACTGGGATTCCTCGGTAATGCGGGCTGCCATGACCTGAATCTGCCCGTCGGCGATATCGATCACCTCGTTGCCGTGACGCAGCTTTATCAGCCTCGATATCTCCTGGGCGACCATTTCCTCCGGGTGGATCAGCAGATTTATCTTCAGATCCTCCGCCGACAGAAGCGAACCGGGCATTCCGATCTGCAGCGAACGGACCCGTACGACTTTGTAAGGGATACCAAACGCGTCGGCGATGCGCGCCGACATCATGTTGACGGCATCGTTGTCGGTGACGCAGATCACATAGTCCATCGACCCGGCATCGGCTTCCCGCCAGCAGTCGAGATCCATTGCCTCGCCCCTGATCAGGCGGATATCGAGGGATTCATCCCCGTACTGGTAGCGTTCCGCGTCCATTTCGATCGCGGTCACCGAATATTCCTCATACTGCAGCCGCCTGGCCAGATAGAAGCCCACGCCGCCGAGCCCGAGGATGAGCACTTTTTCTTTTCGTTTTGGACTGTTAAACATGATATCTCAGCCGCTAGGGGCGGTTGCTACACATCGATGCCCTGCAGGATCCGCTTCACCGTATTGCCGTCGACGGTGGAGCCGAAGTGGGCCATGATCGGCTTCATTGCCTGCATCTTGTTGCCAAACTGGCTGAAATCGACATGCCCGGCAATCCAGGCCCTGATCTCCTCCTCGCCTGGCTGACGGGGCAGGAACCCTTCCATTATCGCGATAAACCCGGAATCCTCCCGACCTGAAACCGCCAGCAGCTCCTTTTCCGATTTGATGAGTTTTCTGATGATACCGACAACCTGCTGATCAGCCAGTTGCTTATCGGGCTGACGCTGAAACTCACCGATCAGTACTCTGATCGCATCGGTCCTGACCGTATCCCTGCTTTTCATTGCCGCCTTCAGTTCGGCGCTAATCGACTCCTGCAAACTCATGGTCTTGTCACCGTCATTGAGGTTCATTCCCCGCCCAACCAGTCCACTTTCACAGCACCATGTCTGCGCAGCGGCTCATCGCTCCAGAGAATACATGAACTCCACCGCATTCGAATCGAACGAATTCCTGCTTTCGACCGAAAAGCCCTTGCCGAATTCATACCGTACTCTGAAGGAACCGGCGTTGTTGAAGAGGTTGTAATCATAGCTGACCGACAGGTCTTTGGAAAGGTTTTTGCCCACCACCAGCGAGGTTTCCTGTTTGTCCGGCCGCCCCTCGAGCCTGATCTCATCCACCGGCAGCATGGCATTGACATTGCCGAGCAGATCGGAACCTTTCCCAAACCCCAGGGCCTTTGCCGCCGAGGTGATCAGCCCCGTCGTTCCGTCATCCCCTTCCCTGGAGAACGGGTTGTCGAACAGAATGTAGGTGAGGATGTCGCTTTTTTCCATGTTCGGGATCGAATAGAGCTCGACTTCAAAATCGGCAGCGCTTCCGATCACATTGGCGCCGACCTCGATCCTCTCATTCCCCGAACTCCGTTCGTCGATGAACTTGGAGGCCTTGATGTCGATCCCCGGGTTGTCCACCGGGCCTCCGTCGAATGACAACCGTCCCCGGGCAATTTTCAGCGGGCTTCCGTACACCATGAAGGTGCCCTCCCTCACGTCCAGGAAGCCGCGCCCGGTGGTGGTGCCGTCGGCGTGGTTGGTGACCCTGAGATTGCCGCTCAGCCTCGCGGTCAGCCCGTAGCCCTGGACGGTGACATCGTTGCCGAGGGTAACTTCCAAATCGTAGCGAAACGGCCATGGTGTCGACTCGACCACCTTGTCCACGTACACCACGTCGCTCGACTCGGAGGCTGAGCGGTCGATCTTTTCGACTTCGGCAAGGGAGTGCAGAATCTCCACCGTTCCGCTCAGTTGACCGCCTTCGGGACTAAGGGCCAGTTCGAGGCTGGGATTCGCGTCGGCGCTGATAGCCCTGCGGCTCAGCAAGGTGCAGTTCGAACCGCGTAACCTGAGGTCGCCGGACCATCGGTCCGTTCCGAATTCGAATCCGCCGGCGGTGTTCAGCCTGCCTTGCCCTGCCCTGCTATCCAGGTCGAGAGTGAGCCGGCGCCCCTCCAGCCCGACAGCGCCGTGCACGTCGGTGAGATCTATACCGAGAAAGGGAATGTGGAAACCGCCGTTCTGCAGGTTGACATCCCCGAGGAGGCGGGGCGAACCGAGGGTTCCGGCAACGTCTACCGTACCGGCCGCATAGCCGTGCGGAACGAGAAATTCACCGGTAACAACGGACAGCGGAGCCAGATCCCTGAGCTCCAGATCGATCCGGCCGTGCACCGGTATCTGCCCGACCTCGCTGAAATCGGCGGCGCCGGTCAGACCAATTTCCCCTTTCAGCCAGCTTCCGTCAACGAACCTCGTTGACAGTTCGACGATCAGATCCCGCTCGCGGAGATGAAATGCGCTTGTGGTATCGTTCCAGGTGAGATCTTGATAATAGCTGTTGGGACCAGGGTCCCACTGCACGGTTTCTGCAGCGACGTGTCCGCGAAGCGAATCAAGCTTCGCGGCAACCCCGCCCGCGGAGAATTCCCCCACGACGATCCCGCTCAGAGGCTGTTCCAGCACCCCCCATCGATTCAGGCTGGCGAGATCGAAACGAAGGTCTTTGACCGCCAGGGACCAGCCGTTTTCCCGCCCCCAACTCGCCGCGGGACAGAAACGGTTGGGCGTGGATGATACACAGGCGCTGTCGACCGTCACCGAATCTTCTTTGGCAGAAACGACAACCGGTCCATCGATGCTCCAGGCCCCGAATGCGGCGTCATCCACCCTGAGCCTGTCGATCGTGCCCCGCCAGAAGCCGGCACCGGCGGCCCCGGCGGCATGAACCGACAGCGTGCCGCGGGGCACGCTCAATGCTGCAGAAATCGAGTGCGCGGCCATAGTCCCCTTGAGACTCCCGGCAAGCCGGTCCGCTGTCACTGAGTTGACGTATATGCGGGCAAGGTTGAAATCTGCATCCAGCCGTTCGGCTGCAAGATCCGCACTGCCATCGACATGCAGTTCCTCGATCCGGTAGGCATCGTAGGACAGATTTCGCCCGTCGGCGGCAACGGCCAGAACCGGTTCACTGCGGGCACCGCTCAGCGCTCCTTCAATGACGAGTTGCCCGCTCAGCGGCCGAAAAATCCGGTCCAGTTCGGAGCCGTTGACTCGAAACCTGAGATCGTAGTCGGCGTCGATATCCCCTTCCACCTGGAGACTGTTCTTGCCATTGGTGATATTGAGATCCTTGACGGTCAGCTTGTCGTCCCGATAGGCAAGCAGGCCCTGTCCTGCCACGTCATAGCCGCTCAACTCACCGTGCAGCGAAGCAATTTCCGCCTGAAGGGCCAGCCGTGAGCCATCGTAACTGCCGCTGCTGACAAGACTGCCGCTGATATTTCCCTGCGGCAGTAGTTCAATCACCGCGGGGTTGAAGGATTCGAGTTGGAGATCCGTCCGCCATTCGATCCCGTCCCGCCAGCTCAGATTACCCAGGACGCCGAGGGTGCCTTCGCCGCTGACGAAATTGGAACTGGTGATCTCGAGCCCGTATTGATCGCCGCGCAGCGACAGACCGCCGCCTATGTTCAGATTGTGCTCTCGGATCGTTATACCCAGATCGTGCAGGTCCGCCGAATAGCTGGTCTGCCCGCCGCCGACCTCGCCATAAACGTCCAGGTTTCCGTCGATCAGCGTCTTGGGGGCCGGCAGCAGTTCCGATATGTCGAACGCCCGGGTGCTCACCGCTGCACTCCATCCCAAGGCCGATCCGAAGTGGAGCGAGCCGGTGACGTCGAGCTGGTTCGATCCCCGGCTGAGCTGTCCAGCATCGATCTTCAGCGTTTCCAGATCGCCGCTGAACCCGGCTTGAGCGGCAACCAGTTCGGCGTCGCTCAGTCTGATGCCCGTTTGCAGGCTGCCCCGATACTGCTCGCGACCCCCGGCGAGGGAAAACTGCAACTCCTCGAGCGCCACAGAGCTCGGCACGCAGAAGCGCGACAGTTCAGCCTTCGACCCGAAAACCGAAACCTGGTAGACGAAATCGTCGAACAACGATGATATTTCTCCATCGATCTGCAGCGACTCCGGTTCGCTCAGCTGAACGTGAAACGTCGGATCGGTGAGGGTTCCGCCGGCTTCGAAGCCGCCGCCGAATCTGGTACATCCCTCGATCCTGACCCACCAGTCGGCATTGACGACAAGCGGCCAGTCCCCGGACATATCCAGACGAGCCTCGCCGCCGCCCCCCATATACGGGGCATCGAGTGCAATTCCGCTGACCTGGAGGCGGGAACCGTCTCCTGCAAGTCTCGCCGACAAGGAGCGCGCCTCGAACAGCGAGTGCTCTTCGGAGTCAACGATCGCCACCTTGTCGATCTGCAGGCGTCCGATCAAGACCGGTACCGGCAGCGTAACGGCAGGGAGGGTAATCGATGTGCTGCTGACTTCAGGACTGGATTTTCCGCCCTTGATCGATATCCTGACATCGTCGATAGCCAGGTCGGCGATGTGCAGGTTTTTCTCCATCAGGCGGCGTGGTTGCCACTGACAGGAAATCCTGCCAATCCTGATATCCGCCACCTCCGCGGTCACCAGCACATCGCGAAGCAGCCAGTTGGCGGCGATGCTGCCTTCACTTGCGCCGATGGAAACGCGGCCTCCGGTGACGATCTCCGCCAGTCCAGAAGAAACATGCAGCCCGGTGGAGGTAAATATCAGAAACCAGGCACCGCCGAGCACGATGACCAGGAAGAGAAGCAGCGTTGCCAGGATGCGTCTGATCACAGGTCAGCCCCAACGCTGAGATAAACGTACTGGGAATCCCCGAGATCGTTGAGCGGGTATGCCCCCTCCAGCTTTACCTGGCCGAATGGCAGGCGCAGACCGATTCCGGCACCGATCCCATGGGCAAGATCGACACTCAGGTCGTCCATGGCGTTGCCTGCATCATAAAATATCATCGCCCGCCAGTTTTCGGACAGCTGCCGTTCACACTCGATTCCGCCGGTCAGCAGGAATTTGCCTCCGATCACCGTTCCCGAGGAATCTTCCGGTCCCAAACTACGATACTGGTATCCTCTGACACTCTGCTGCCCGCCTGCATAAAACCTGATCGACGGCGGAATATCGTCGATCGAGTCGACCACGGTCGTTCCGACCGACCCCCTGCCGATGACCCGCCAATGTTCCAGCGGCGTAATGATAGCCTTGCCTTCCGCCCGCACCTTGATGAAGGTGGCATCAGACAGGACCGCGTCGCTGGCCCCGGTCACATCGACCGAGGCTCTGATCCCGTGTCTGGTATTTATGATATCATCGGCAAGCGCCCATGACCATTTGATACCGGGCATGAGCAGTTCACTGATGCCTCTGGTATCTCCGACCGTGTATTTTTCGTTCTGAGCTTTAAGCGATACTCCGTAATAGTGTCTCGGTGTCGAGTACTCGTAGAGGGCGCCGAGTGAATAGAGTTCGGTGTCGGTGTCTTCCCATGTCTCCTGACGCCACTGTCCGGATCCAACAAAGGTGTTGTAGCGGGGATCGACAATCGGTATCAGGTAATTGAGCAAGGCATAGCGCTCCCGTTCCCCGACCATCAGCGAACTGAAAAGGTTGTGGCCCTTTTTATTGAGAAGCCGGTTCAGCCATTCGACGCGGACGTAGGCAAGGGTGTCGGTGGAATAGCCGAGACCGAAGCTGTAGCGGTTATAAGCGGTCAACGGTTCCAGTTCTATGTCAACCGGAACGTGGAAATCCACGGGGTTGGCAGTGTCCGCCTCGAGGATTACCGAACTGAAATAGTCGCTGCGGTACAGGTCCCGCTGCAGTTCCTGGAGCCGCTTCGCCGAGAAATAATCGTTGCTGTCGAACTCGATGAACCGGCGGAACAGGTCATCGTCAATGATGTCCTGTTGCGATCTGAACTCACCGAAGAAATAGCGCGGGCCGGGCTCAAGATCGAGGATGATGTCGGCGGTGAATTCCTTGCGATTCACCAGGATCTCGTTTCTCCGAAACGATGCCTCCAGATACCCCTGGCTGATTGCTTCCCTGATGATCCTTTTCTTCTCCTGCTCGTAAACACGCTGATCGAGCACGTCGCCCTCCTTCAGCGCTATCCGTTCCATCCCGGCAAACTCGAACGCTTCCATGCCTTGCCCGGTCACAGACAGCGACACCATACCGACAATTACGGGACGACCTGGGTCCACGGTGTAATAAGCCGACCAGCCGGACTCGGTCTCGTTCAGGGAGGTGGTGATCGTGGGCGAATAGTAGCCGAACGGTGCCAAGGCCGAGCGGATATCCGTTTCGCTCAGCTGATGCAGCCTGAGAATCTCAGATGTGGAGAGTTCTTCTTCCTGGCTGTAGATATTGATGCGCAACCGCGCCAGGATGTTTTTCTGCAGTTCCTCGTCGACACCTTCGACCGTAATGGTGAGGTTTTCTGTGGACCATGCCGCCCAAGGGGCCGACAAAAGCACCAGCACTATAAAAAAAAGCGCTCTATATTGCCATGATAGGGTATTATTCGCTGTTAGCAAGGACGGTTACCGAATATGTATGGATGAGCCGGCATTATAGTCCTATTGAGTCATGAACTGCAATAATCAGGTTGTTACCATACGCAAGTTGGTCAACGGAGGTTACGGCCTCGCTCACACCAACGACGGCACCACGCTGTTCGCCCGTTTCGGACTGCCCGGCGAGCGGGTGTCCGTCCACACCACCGAACACCGGAAGAAGACCGTCTTCGGTCACGTGATCGAGGTATATGAGTCCCATCCAGGCCGCATTTCTCCCCCCTGCCCTTACTATGGACGCTGCGGCGGCTGCAATCTGCAGCACCTGTCCTATGAATACCAAGGCACCTTGAAACAGCAGATTGTCACCGAACTGCTTGCCGCATCTGACGGTGAAGATCTGCGGCGCGCGCTGTCACGCATCGAACCGATCCGTGCGTCACCGATGGAGATGAACTACCGGCAGCGGATCAGACTGGCGGTAGATTCCCACTGCTCGGTCGGTTTCAGGAACTTCAGGTCCCGTGATGTCGTCGCCATCGAATCCTGTCTGCTGGCGGTTGAACCGATCAACTCATGCTTTAAAAAGCTGGCCAGGAGGCGGTCGTTCCAGGACCTCGTGCGGATCTCCGAACAACTCGAACTATGCTGCAATCCGCTTGACGAAACCGTGTCCGCCCTGTTCTACCTGATCCGTTCCCCCCGACCCGCCGACCGTCGGAATGCACGGGCCTTGACCGGGGAGGTCGAGAATCTGGATCGTGTCTTTTTCGGCGGCAGCCGTTTCGCCATGGAAGGTCCCTACACAAGCCGCGATAGCGCATCGCACCGATTGATCGGGTTCAGTCTGGATAAGGACCGGCCGCTGACCCTGAGATGGGAGGTGGGCGGTTTCAGTCAGGTGAACCTCCAACAGAACCGCTACCTGATCGATCTGGTTACCCGTCTGGCCACTCCTGACCCTCAGGACCTGATTCTCGACCTGTACTGCGGCATGGGCAATTTTTCCCTGCCGCTGGCCCTGCACGGTGCGGAGGTTCATGGCATCGAAAGCCAGGGCTCGGCGGTCCGGAGCGGCAGGCGCAACTGTATGGAAAACAACATAACCACCTGTCACTTCGAACAGTCCGATGTCGAATCGGCCTGCAGGCGCCTGGCGGCGGAAGGCCGCCGCTTCGACATCGTGGTCTGCGACCCGCCCCGGCGCGGGCTCGCCGAACTGATCCCGTACCTCGCACGGATCGCTGCCGGTAAGCTGATCTATATCTCCTGCGACCCGGCGACGCTGTCCCGGGACCTGTCCGCTCTGACCAGCAGCGGGTTTGAGATCCGCTCTATCCATCCGCTGGACATGTTCCCGCAGACACACCATATCGAAACGGTGGTCGCGATGAATAAGCGTGGTTGATCCGGAGACCGAATCGAAGTGCCGATTTCTTCAAGATATTGACAAGAACCGTATTAATCAGTAAACGGTTAATGGCAGTGTAAGGTTGTGTGCTGTGTTGCAGAAGCAGCCACGTTCAAGCGGCAGCGCGCCGCTTTTTTTTATGCAGCGTCTCCGTGACGGTGTCACGGGTCAAAATGAACGCGCCTGCATCACCGCGGCGCGTCCCAATACAGGATGCAGAGATGAGCAGTGACAATCAATTCCTCGTGCAGCGCAGGGAAAAGGCGCAGAGCCTGGCAAGCCTCGGCGTCAAGCTGTACTCCAACACCTTCAAGCCGCTGAACCGGGTTGCCGATATTGTGCCCCGGGCCGACCAACTCGAGCCCCAGCAGAAAGAAGAGTCCGGTGAGCGCTATTCGATCGCCGGCAGGATCATGGCCATGCGCAAGTTCGGCAAGGCCGCATTCATAAGCATTGCCGACGCGAGTGGGCAGATGCAGGTATATGTTCGCCAGGACACCGTTGGCGAGGATGCGTTCGCGGCGTTCATGAAATGGGATATCGGCGATATCGTCGGAGCCGGAGGCATCCTGTTCAAAACCAAGACCGGCGAACCGTCGCTGCATGCCGACTCGGTCACGATGATCTCCAAATCGCTGCGTCCCCTTCCCGAGAAATGGCACGGTCTTACCGATGTCGAAACCCGCTACCGGCAGCGCTATGTAGACCTCATCGTCACCCCTGAAAGCAGGGAGACCTTCCGCAAGCGGATGGAAATCATCCGGCTGATGCGGGACTATCTCAGCGACCGCGGCTTCATGGAGGTTGAAACGCCGATGATGCAGCCGGTGCCGGGTGGCGCCACCGCCAAACCGTTCAAGACCTATCACAATGCGTTGGACATGGACCTCTACCTGAGGATCGCCCCCGAGCTTTACCTCAAACGGCTGCTGGTGGGCGGCTTCGAGAAGGTCTTCGAGATCAACCGCAATTTCAGGAACGAAGGGCTCTCCACCCGGCACAACCCGGAATTCACGATGCTCGAGTTCTACCAAGCCTATGCCACCTACGATGACCTCATCGACCTCACCGAAGACATGATCTCGACGATCTGCCGGCTGGTGAACGGCACCCTCCGGATAACCTATCAGGGTGTCGATGTCGACCTGAGCCCGCCGTGGAAACGGCTGACCATGGACCAGGCGCTGGTGGAGATCGGCAACCTCGACCCGGCCCTTCTCGCCGATGACGGGAAGGTCATCGCCCAAGCCAAAAGCCTCGGTATCAATCTCGAACAACAGGCTGGACCGGGAAAGGCCAAAACCGAGATCTTCGAACTGCTGGTCGAGGACAAACTGGTCAACCCGACCTTCATAACCTGCTACCCGACGGAAGTTTCCCCGCTGGCCAGACGCAACGAACAGGACCCCACCGTCACCGACCGCTTCGAGCTGTTTATCACCGGCAGGGAAATCGCTAACGGCTTCAGCGAGCTCAACGACCCCATCGATCAGAAACAGCGGTTCGAGAAACAGATCGCCGACCGGGGCGACGACGAAGAGATCCATCCGGAACTCGATTTCGACTACGTCCGGGCTCTGGAATACGGCATGCCGTCGGCCGCCGGCGAAGGCGTCGGCATAGACCGACTGGTGATGCTGCTCACCGACGCGCCGTCGATCAGGGATGTCATCCTGTTCCCGCACATGAAACCGGAAGATCGGACCGAGAAAGAAGCCCAGCGTCAGGAAACGGACAGCGACTGACATGTATGAGTGGTTCATAAGCAGAAGATATCTGCGGGCCAAGCACCGGCACCGCTTCATCTCGCTGATCACCCTGATTTCGGTGATCGGCATCACGGTCGGCGTGATCGCGCTGATCGTCGTGCTGTCGGTTTACTCGGGGTTTACCGAAGGACTCCGCGATCAGATTCTGGGGATCAACTCCCATATCATCGTACAGCGGGTCGAGGGATCGATTGACAACTACGACCTCGCCAGGGACCGGGTCAACTCGGTGGACGGAGTCGTCGGCGCAACCCCGTACCTCTATGCGCAAACCTTGCTGAGCGGACCATCCGGGGGGGCCGGCATCATCCTGCGTGGCATCGAACCGGAGACTGCGAAGCAGGTCATCAACCTCGAGTCTCAGATGACCGTCGGCTCCATCGACGATCTGAGCGTTGACGATGACGAGCGGATTCCACCCATCATCATCGGCACGCAGCTGGCCGATGACCTTCGCGTCGGGGTCGGCGGCAAGGTCAGGCTGATCTCGCCGTCAGGACCGCTCACCCCGATGGGCATTATTCCGAAAATAAAGACCTGCCGCATCGTCGGCATCTTCGAATCGGGCATGTACGAGTACGATTCATCGCTTGCCTACATGGACATCCACGACGTTCAGGATTTTCTCGAAACCGGCGATGTCGCCCACGGCATCGAGGTGGTGGTCGAGAAGAAGCGCCTCAACCAGGCTGATGCGATCGCTCTCGAAATTGCCGACAAACTCGGCCCGGGGACCATCGCGCGCGACTGGATGGCCATGAACCGCAACCTTTTCGCGGCCTTCAAGCTCGAGAAGATCGGCATGTTCATCTGCGTCGCGCTGATCATATTAGTGGCGGCGCTCAACATCATCAGCGCCCTGATCATGCTGGTCATGGAAAAGGCCAGGGACATCGCGATCCTCAAATCGATGGGGGCGACATCGCGCTCGATCATGAAGATCTTCTTCCTGCAGGGCCTCGTCATTTCTCTGACCGGCACCGTGCTCGGCGTGATCGGCGGGCTCGGGCTGTGCGAACTGCTGTCGCGATACCGGTTCATCGAGCTGCCGTCCAACGTCTACCCGATGACCACGCTGCCGATCAAGGTGCTGCCGGCCGACGTCGCGATCATCGCGCTATGTTCCATCGTCATCAGCCTGTCGGCGACCATCTATCCGTCCTGGAAGGCTTCGACGGTCAAGCCCGCCGAGGTGCTGTCATGACTTCACCGCTGCTCCAGGCCGTCGATATCATCAAAATTTTCCGCAACGGCATCACCGATGTCGAAGTGTTGAAGGGTGTTAACCTCGACATCCACGCGGGCCAGATGACCGCCATCATCGGCGCGTCCGGTTCAGGCAAGACGACGATGCTGCAGATCCTCGGTACGCTTGCATCTCCGACCAGCGGACAGTTATTGTTCAAGGGAGAACGGCTCGACGAAAAGGGCGACCGGGAACTGGCCTCGTTCCGCAACCGATCACTGGGATTCATCTTCCAGTTCCACCACCTGCTCCCCGAATTCAGCGCCCTGGAGAACGTGATGATGCCGGCACTGATCTCCGGCAAGAGCAGAAAAGACGCCGAACCCTTCGCCCGCAGGCTGCTGGCCGCCGTCGAACTGGGTCACCGCGAACAACACCGGGTCCACGAACTGTCAGGCGGCGAACAGCAGCGCACGGCGCTGGCCCGGGCCCTGATCATGGAACCCGACCTGCTGCTGGCCGACGAGCCGACCGGCAACCTCGACAGCCGGGCAGGGCTGATGGTCTTCGACCTGCTCCAATCGATCTGCAGAGAGCACTCCCTGGCGGTGCTGATGGTTACCCACAACACCAGCCTGGCGGACCGCATGGACCGCTGCCTGACCCTGCAGGACGGCCGGTTGACATAACCTGATCTCTTCATGTTTTTCCCCAGAACCAGACCAGAGAAGAAAGCGGAGGTGGGGTGGTGAAAATGGTTTGCTACGGCCAGTAAGGCAGCGAAGCTGCCGATTCCGGAGCAATTTTCACCGGCCCGGCGAACAGGCTGGAGAGCCGCAGTCTGGAATGTGCCGCCACTGCATTCCCCGGACTCGATATATTCCAATCTCTGCCCTGATTGAGTGCAGAGATACAACGGACATTTGTTAAATCGATATCGAATTTCAGTCCGTCCACACGCTGGTCTGCAGCAGGTTCAGAAGAGATGATGGAACCAGGCAGGAAGCCTTGAAGCTCCCCGCCTGGTCTGTCTGATCACGGTTCGATGGTGGAACCGAGCACCTTGAGGAATTTTCGCATCCACTCGGGATGTCCCGGCCAGGCGGCAGCTGTCACCAGGTTGCCGTCCACATAGGCATTGGAAAAAGTCTCGTTGACCTCGCCCCAGGTGCCGCCTGCCCGCTCGACATCGGGCTTGACCGCCGGGTAGGCGGTGCAGGTCCTGCCTTCGACAACCCCGGCGGCAACCAGCACCTGCTGACCGTGGCAGATGGCGGCGATCGGCTTCTTGGCGGAATTGAATCCCCGTACGATCTCCAGCACCTTCGGATCCAGCCTGATATACTCAGGTGCGCGACCGCCGGGGATTACCAGCGCGTCGTATTGGTCCGCCGAAACTGCGTCGAAATCGGCGGTGATCGCAAAGTTATGGCCCGGTTTCTCGCTGTAGGTCTGATCCCCTTCGAAATCGTGCACCGCAGTGCGAACGGTTTCGCCCGCCTTTTTACCGGGACATACCGTATCTACCCTGTGCCCGACCATGACGAGCATCTGAAACGGCACCATCGCTTCGTAATCTTCGACGAAATCTCCGACCAGCATCAGAATTTTCTTGACTGCCATGACTGTTCTCCTCGCATTGAATTGATTGGAAACCATACCTATTCAACCTGATCCGAGCGTTGTCCTCAGACTCAAATAACGATAAGCGTCCCCCCCTCAAGTTCAAGTTGGCAAAAACTATTTCACCGACCGATAATAGCTGTCCAGGGTGAAGATGGCTGCCAGCGGATTGTGGCCCAGTACCCGGTCCTTGACCGCCAGCACCGTGCAGGGCGCCTCGGAATATTTAAAGAACATCGAGTCATGTCCGACGCAGAGCCCGAGCAGGATGTTGAAATCAGTCTTCTCGCGGTTCAGTACCATCGCCTGCAGAATCGGGTTGCACATCGCTTCGTCCCTGCTCGAGTCGATATGCTCGTCTCGTGCCAGACCGATGAGATCCTTGGGGGTACCGCCGACCTTGCAGACCACCGAGACCATGTCGAAGCCTTTGGAGCCGATCAGATTTTCCACGATCCTGGCCTCTTTTCTCAAACCGACGCAGAACGCCAGACCGAGTCGCGTGTAGTGCATGCGCCCGGCGAACTCGATCACCTCTTCGATCCTGGTCTTGATCGGCCGCACATGCTCATACCCCAAGTCCCGGTTGCCGTAACCGGTCCCTTCCTGAATCGACGCCTGTTTGGCAAACTCATGGATCTTCGGATCATTTCTGTATTCCTCCCGGCTTTGCTCGGCAAGCGCCTCCAAATTCGCTGTGGGACAGAAGTCCGGAGATTTGCCCGATGCTTCCCGGCAGAGCCGGTCGGAGATTTTAACCGGGCAGCGGGCACAAGCGGCCGTTGTCTGCTCTTTGGGTTGCGATTTCATTTCACGCTCCTGAATATGATGATTTTCCGGCTGAAACTATGCCAGTTGCTTTTCCCATCGCCGCAGCTGCTCCATGGTCACGCCGGCGCCGCCGCAAACCACCACAAGAATCGAGGTCTTGTCCTTAAGCCATTCGGCATCTTCATAGATGGCCGCCAGCGCTGCCCCGCAGGCAGGCTCCACCAGCACCCGGTGATCGTCCGCAAATCGCAGGCAGGCATCCACCGCCTGACGATCAGACACGACCAGGCTGGCAATTTCATGCCTAAGCCTATACTCGAAGGCCTGCGGTGCGACCTTTTTGGCGCCGAGCGAGGTGGCAATGGAGGTAATCCGTTCCAGTTCGATCAGTTTGCCGGCGGCGAGCGCGCCGGCGAGAGATGCCGCCCCTGCGGTCTCGACGCCGAGCACCGGCACCTCACCCAGGCTGTTGCTCCGAAGCCCCTCGATAACTCCGCACAGCAGGCCGCCGCCGCCCACCGATAAGACCACCGCATCGGGGCTGACGCCGGCATCGGTCACCTCGTCGATCAGGGTTGCATGACCCTGCCACAACAGGGGATCATCGAACGGGTGAATACAGACTCGTTCGGCGGTGGTCATCCCGACGGCACGGGCATGGGCTTCCTGCCACGTTTCCCCGTGAACGATTACCGCGCCGTTTTGCTGCCTGATCAACTCGATGGCGCGGCTGGAGGTGGATCCGGGTACGACCACGGTCACCGGCACGCCCAGCTTTCTGCCCGAGTAGGCGACGGCGATTCCGGCATTACCGCCCGACGAGCTGATCAGTTCCCTGGCGCCATTGGCGACGCAGTGACTGCAGACCCTGCCGATGCCGCGCAGCTTGAAGGAACCCGACGGCTGCAGCGATTCGATCTTCAGCCAGACCCTGCTCCCAATGATGCGGGAGAGCGGCAGCGACTCGATCAGCGGGGTGCGGATGTGCAGATCGCTCACGGGCTCTCCCGGTTGAGTTTCGAATGCAGATCCGAAAAACTGACACGGGACGTCAGGTCAATGCTGAGCGGCGTGACGGACACGATTCGCTCCACGGCCAGCGCATGGATGTCCGATCCCACCTCGAGACGGTCGCTGTCGACGCTGATCCGCGTCTCGAAATCGCATATCCTGCTGTCAAAAGCGGGATTGTCTATGAACCTCGAATAATAGGCGGTTCGCGACAGGGTCGTGAGCTTCCAGTCGGTACGCTCGGTGGCGTCGGCGGGCACATCGATCTTCAACACATCGACATCGGGGAGCAGCGATCCGGAAAGAATTTTTTCGACGAATATCCTGAGAAAATAAGCGGTTACCTCCCATTTCTGATCGGTGTAACGATGGTGCGAGGCAATATCCGTCTGTTTCGATACGGCGATGGCCGGAATCCTGTGGCTGGCAGCTTCGAGCGCCGCACCGACGGTTCCCGAACAGGTGACCATGTTGCCGAGATTCTCCCCGTAATTGATGCCGGAAATGAACAGGTCGGGCCGTTCCTGGCGAAAGACGGTCAGCAGTGCATGCCGCACCACCTGGGCCGGTGAACACGGGCAATGGTAAGCCGTTGCCACACCGCCGGAATAGCGGTAATCGAATCGCCTGAATCCACTTTGCCTGTTCCCGGTCATTCCCCTGCCGGTCGCCGTCTGCTGATCGGTAGGGGCAACGACGGTGAGGGTGCCGAGGTCCGCCACTGCCTCCACCGCCGCCCGCAAACCGGGGGAATCGATGCCGTCGTCATTGGTTATTGCAAGATGAGGGTGTTTTATCATGATACGTTTTGGTTTTTCATGCATGATACTGCTTTTTCGCTTCCACCTCGAGCCGCACCATGGCGACATGGGCCCGGCCCTCTGCATCCAGCGGCACCCGCCTAAGGTAAGCAGATGCGACCAGATCGATAAAGGCATCCCGCTGCGCCTCGGGGATCCGCTGAGTGTAAGGCAGCCACGTCGTCCTGATCCAGCCGCTGAGACCCTCCTTGCCGTCGTGGACCATGTCCTTGTCGATCAGTTCGACCCGCCGGTCAACGAAACCGGCACCGGCAAGCAGCGCTTCATAATCCTCGACGCCAAGGAAACCGTAGGGAAAAGTAAAATCCTCAAAATATGGTGTGAACCGATCCGATGCCAGCAACTCGTCGAGGATTTCGACCACCACCCGGCCGTTTCCCCGACCTCCCATCTGCAGGAGCAATTTCCCCCCGGGGGCCAGAGCTGAAGCGATACCGTCGACCACCGGGCGGTGATCCTTCACCCAATGCAGAGCCGCATTGGAAAACACCACATCGAACCGTGACGCCAGCGAGGGTTCGCCGGCCAGGTCGACCGCATCGAGCAGACTGAACGAGAGATTCGCGAACCCGTGCGCCGGATGCCGTTTCTGAGCCAGTTCTATCATCGACGGAGAGTTGTCGATGCCGGTCACCGACCCGCGGTCGAGGATACGGGCGATTTCGGCGGTCACCTTGCCGTCGCCGCAGCCGATATCGAGCAGGGTTTCGGTTCCGACCAGCGAAAGTTTGGCGATAAGCTCCGTCGCCCATAGCTGCTGGCTACGGGAGTGCCTCTCGTAATCCTCGCTGTCCCAGCGGTAGCTCTGCATGGTTTGAACCCTCCCGAGTGAGGTCTTCAGCCGAATTCAATCGGCAACACCGTAACACATGACAACGTTGACCGCCAGAAAGCAATCTGATTCATCACCAACGCACCAATTTTACCGATTCCTCACTTGCCCCGAGAAACAGTCGTATTTATCTGTTGACTTGACAACACGCGATAGAATCATCGATCAGGCAATCGATCATCACCCGCCAGTTCCAACGAAGGTTCATTATGTACACCCTTGTCATCGGCAACAAGAACTATTCCTCCTGGTCCCTGCGCGCCTGGCTTCTACTGACCCAGTTCGACATCGAATTCGAGGAGCTGCGCCTGCGGCTCAACGACGATGAATTCGAACAGAACATCCGTCACTATTCTCCGAGCGGTCTGGTACCGGTGCTCATCTCGGGAGATCTCAGGATATGGGACTCGCTGGCAATCAGCGAATATATCGCGGAACAGCACCCCGAACTCAACTGCTGGCCGAAAAAAACCGCCGCGCGAGCCGTCGCCCGAAGCATCAGCAGCGAGATGCACAGCGGCTTTTCCCAGATCAGAACCTGCTTGCCGATGAACTGCCGGAGAAAAAAGCCGGCCGCCGCGATATCGCCGGAGTTGGCTGATGAAATCGAACGGGTGCGTGACATCTGGAGTTCGTGCAGGCGGGAGTATGCGCGAAACGGGGAGTTTTTGTTCGGGGGGTTCAGCATTGCCGATGCGATGTACGCGCCGGTGGTGTTGCGCTTTGACAGCTACGGGATCGAGGTCGGGGCTATGGAAGCGGAGTATATGGAAACAATGCGCTCGCTTCCCTCGCTGCAGGCCTGGATCAGCGCCGCACGAGCGGAAACGGAGATCATCGAGGCCTACGAAGACTAAGGGTATCGGGCACTGTTGACCAAAACCGGTGGCTTACGCTCACCCGGACGATGCATTCAAGACCCTTTCGCGCAGTGCTTCGCCATTCTGCATCCACCAGTTGAAAAGGATATTGATATCGATGCCCAGGTTGAAGTGACGGACGCCCATGTCGATATAGTACTGCGCCTGGTCCAGGTGCTCGATCTCAACCCTGGGGTGGACGCCATGCTCCAGCGCCGTTTCAATAACTCTGCGCTCCACCGCCTTGACTTCAGGATGGGTCCACTGCCCCGGCCGGCCGACGCTCATCGAGTAGTCTGCCGGTCCCCACTGGACCATGTCGATGCCGTCCACTGACAGGATTGCCTCGAGATTCTCCACAGCCGCCTTCTTCTCGATCATCAGCACGATGACGATGTCCTTGAGGGCCTGCACATATTCGGGGGTGCCGTAATGTCCCATGAATGCGAAGCGGCGCATCCCCACCCCGTGGGTCCCGCCTTCCTCCGGGGTCTCGGCGCGGACCACCTGCACACAGTGGCGGGCGTCCTCCTCGGTCCGGCAGTCGGCGAACAGCACGCTCTGGAAGCCGGAGCCGATGCCCTTCTGAGCGAGAAATCCCCGGGGTTCGTGGTCGATCTTGATCATCGTGGACAGGTTGAACAGTTCGGCGGCCCGGCAGAAATCATCCAGCGCATACAGATCGAACGGTGCGTATTCGGCAAGAAATTCCACGTAGTCGAACATGCCGGTATGGCCGAGCGCCTCAACGATGGACGGCCAGATGGATTGCACCCGGGTGCCGAGGGTTGGTTTACCGTCAGTCAACAATTGTCTTAACATATTGGTTTTCATCCCCTTCTCCACCAGAAACATGATTGAGCCGATTGCAGACGCGTCAGATTCGGCTTGAGGCCGCCGCCGTCGTGGACGGAACCTTATTGAATCATCGCCACCATACTTCAATCTTGTGATATCGTCATGTCTCTTGTGTGGACCGCATGAATTACCTGAGACATTCCGTATCGACAGGGTATCGGACCGCAAACATATATGCGCAGAGAGGGGCCAACTGCTTCCTGGGCCTGGGGTTTCCCCACAGCGGGTCATGTTCAAAGCGTTCCAACCACCAGTCCTCGGGAGACTGATTCTGCTTCACCGCATCCTCTGCAAAGGAGTAGTGATAACCGGCGCATTAGTCCATGGGGGTCCGGTGTGCCCCGATGATGGCGCGGGTCATCTGCACCCCCGGTCATTCGAAGTGCTCGCTGTCATTGCTCTGCGAAGAAGAAGGGATTCTGTTCACCGGCGATGCGATACCCCAGGCCGACGACTTGCCGATCTACGACAATGCAGCCCGGGTCGTGGAATCGATCAGGCGGCTGAAACAGATCAAAGCGGTCAAAGCCTTGTTATCCTCGTGGCGGAAGCCATCCCTCGATGAAGATCGCGCCGCTCTACCGAAGAGGCGGTCATGCTTTACTGATGCATTCAGCCGGGCACGATGCGATTGCTTCATCAACGCATTCCGCGTCTGCATCCGCCCCCTCGATTACCTCGGCTTTCCCTTCGTCGTCATTGAATGCGAATACCTCCGGACAGAGTTCCACGCAGGCCTCGCACCCGAGACATTCGTCTTGATCGATGATCACCTTATCAGCCATGTTTTTCACCCTTAATGGATATCGTTTATTTCCTGGCGCCACCCTGCGTGCGGTTAAATCGGAGGGGCGATGGTCACCAGGATACGCATCTTCGTCCGGGCCCTGACACCGTGGGGCTCACGAATCTGCGATATGAGAATCTGCCCTTTTTGGGCTGGTATTTCCCGGTCCCCCGCCCCGAGGAAGGCCCCTTCGCCCTCCAGGACCTGGATGGAGAGTTCACCGTCGAGGTCATGCGAATGGACGGGAAAGGTTACCCCCGCATCCAGGTTGAAATTGATGATCTTGAAATGGGGGGAGTCTTCCACCAGAAAGAACCGTTTCATCGCTTCCGGCGTATACTCGTTGGTTTCATTGAGATCGAGAACCTGCATGGGTGCCTCTTTGTGTTGAATTTGCCGCCTTTCGCGACACCTGCCGTACGCTGATAATAACGATAATCATGATTTCGGGCGTTGACCCGAGCAGTCTCATCCCCGTTAACGATTTACGCTGACGATTGCGCCTGATAGATTGACCCGAAAGCGCTTCACCTCAAATTTCGCCAGGTACCGCTGGTATTCATGGCAAATTCGGCTGCAGTTGGTTACCTTACCCGAAATCGTTTTGACCGTTACCCGGCTCTGAAACTCGGCCCCCGGCCATCCGACCTGCGTCTTGTCCATGGAGATTCACAGGCCGTGCAGCGCAGACCATCGATTGAACGTCCACAGATGATGTAATGGCAAGGACGGTAAAGGAACGTACATGAGTGAAATTGTTCTGATCAGCATTACCGGCAGGGACCGGAAAGGGCTCGATGCTAAATTCACCGGGATTCTCGCCGGGTATGACGTCAATATCCTGGATATCGGTCAGGCGGTGATTCATGAACACATTTCATTGGGAATCCTTGCCGAGATTCCCGATTCGAAGGATTTTTCGTCAATATTCAAGGATATGCTGTTCGAGGGCCACATCCTGGGAGTCGAGGTGGGCATCAAGTCGATCGAGGCCGATGCCTACGAAAACTGGGTTCATGCTCACGGCAAGGAACGGCGCATCATCACCCTGCTCGGCAAGACGATTTCCGCCCAGCAGATCGCCTCCGTGGCGACCATCATTACCGAAAACCAGCTCAATATCGACTCCATCACCCGCCTGACCGGACGGATCTCCCTGAAAGAACCCCAGAACAACCCCCGCGCCTGCGTTCAGATGTCCATCAGCGGCAGGCCTCAGGACATCGGGGACATGCGCAGAAGATTCATGGAGATCTCCCAGAAAACCGGCATCGATATTTCGTTTCATGTGGACAATATCTACCGGCGCAACCGGAAACTCGTGGTCTTCGACATGGACTCGACCCTGATCCAGGCCGAGGTCATCGATGAACTGGCGAAACTGGCCGGCGTCGGACCCCAGGTAGCGGAAATCACGGACATGGCGATGCGCGGGGAGATCGACTTCAAAGAAAGTTTTCGGCGGCGGGTGGCACTGCTCAAAGGACTGCCCGAGGAACAGCTGACCAAACTGACCAGGGAACTGCCGCTGACCGATGGTGCCGACCTGGTTGCCAAGACCCTCAAAGGGCTGGGATACAAGCTCGGCATCCTGTCCGGCGGGTTCCGGTTCGTCGGGGAATATTTGAAACAGCGGCTCGGCTTTGACTATCTCTATGCCAACGAGCTCGACGTTCAGAACGGGGTCGTCACCGGCAGGGTGATCGGTGAGATCGTCGACGGCGAGAAGAAGGCGGAACTGCTGCGCGAGCTTGCCGAAAAGGAGAACATCGCGCTCGAGCAGACCATCGCCGTCGGTGACGGCGCCAATGACCTGCCGATGATATCCATCGCCGGGCTAGGGGTTGCCTTCAACGCCAAGCCGATCGTCCGGCAGAAGGCCTCGAGCGCTATCTCCAGCGTCGGCCTCGACGGCCTGCTCTACCTGATCGGTATCCATGACCGGGAAATCAAGGAAGAGGTGCGGCAGACGAAACGCTGATCGGACGTGCAATGCTCCGGGATAATGGGAAAACTTCTCGCCGGACCGGGCCGGGTCAGACCGGAAACACATCTTAATCCTTGACGGGGGACGAGCGTGCCCGTAAAATCACCGGTTTGCAACGTCCCAGGGACATCTAGAAACCATTCAACGTGGAGACCATCATGACTAAATCCTACCGCATCGCCGTCATCCCCGGCGATGGAACCGGGCTTGAAGTGGTAACCGAGGGCCGCAAGGCACTGACAGCAGCAGCCGAACGTTTCGGCTTCAAACTGGAAACGACCGATTTCGACTTCGGCGGCGACCGCTACCTACGCACTGGAGAAATCCTTCCTGAAACGGCGGTCGACGACCTCAAAACCTTCGACGCGATCTACCTGGGAGCCATCGGGCACCCCGATGTCAAGCCGGGAATTCTGGAAAAGGGCATCCTGCTGAACCTGCGCTTTGCGCTTGATCAGTATATCAACCTGCGGCCGGTGCGGCTCTATCCCGGCGTGGAGACACCGCTGAAAAACAAGACTCCGGATGACATCGACTATGTGGTGGTTCGGGAAAACTCGGGCGGCATCTACACCGGTACCGGCGGCATCTCAATGAAGGGAACCCCGCATGAAGTGGCGGTTCAGAGCATGGTCTACAACCGCTTCCAGGTCGAGCGCTGCCTGCGCTTCGCATTTGAATACACGAGGAAATTCGGCAAGAAGGCGCGCGGCAAGGGCAGCGATAACACACTTGCCCTGGTCGGCAAGACCAATGTTCTTACCTTTGTGTTCGACCTCTGGGAGCGGGTATTTCACGAGATCGGGGAGCACGAATACCCCGACGTCAAACGGGAATACTATCACGTGGACGCCACCTGCATGTGGATGGTAAAGAGCCCTGAATGGTTCGACGTGCTGGTGACCTCCAACATGTTCGGCGACATCATCACCGACCTGGGAGCCGAAACTCAGGGAGGCATGGGCATCGCCGCCGGCGGCAATATCAACCCGCAAGGAGTCAGCATGTTCGAGCCCATCGGCGGTTCTGCCCCGAAATATACTGGGAAAAACATCATCAACCCGCTGGCTGCCGTCTGCGCCGGTGCAATGATGCTGGAAACCCTGGGTGAGACCGAGGCCGCAACGGCAATCGAGGACGGGGTGAAATGGGTGACGGGGAACAAGCTCAAGAGCCTCTCCGCCGGTAAGATGGGCTATTCCACCAGCGAAGTGGGAGACCTGGTGGTCGAACAGATCCTCAAATAGACGCGGTTCACTATCGATAACAGACTGACGACGGCCCCGCTGTCCTCAGTCTGTTGTCCCTTTCGCGTGCGAAGCTTTCCGATAATCGTCCGGAGCTCACCGCCGGCATGATCGTCAGATGCTATTGATCCCCGATCAGACCGTCGAGCAGCGAGCGTATCTTAGTGGAATTCCAGTCGACGTAACCGATCAGCCGGTCGGTGACAATGCCATGTTTATCAACGAGATAGGCGATGGGAATACCGATCGCCCGGTACGCTTTTGCCGCCTCTGAGTCAACATCGAGTAAAGTGGTATTGGTATAACCCCTGCCGCTCATGAACGCGGCCACCTTGTCATTGTCCTCTCCGACATTGATCAGCAGGATTTTCAGATCTGCCTCGTCGTATCTTGAGGCCAGCTTTTCCAGGGAAGACAACTCCTTCCTGCAGGTCGGTCACCAGGTGGCCCAGAACAGCAGGATCACCGCCCTCCCCCGGTAATCGGAAAGGCTGACCTGGTTTGAGCCAAGGTCTGCGAGAGTGAAATCGGGTGCTTCGTAGCGGGCCGCCGGGGGGTTCCAGAATTGAGCCTGGCCGGACAGGGGCAGCAGCAGACTGATCAACATTGCCGCAAGTATGGCTCTCATGGTGTGGACGAATGGCATGCTCGTGGGAATCATAATCAATTAGATGTTGATTGCATGTTTCAAACCGCTCGATATCGAGGCACGCAAAAAGCATATCTGTTAGTATAAGCACGTACAGCATAAAATACCACTTTGTAGGACGAGCTCCAGAAATCTTCTCTCAATACCTTTTCATCCCTTTAGATGCTGTGGATTTCTATGATCTTGTAAATTATCATGCAGACGTATCGTGTTGAGCGGGCGGTACCCGGCATCAGACGTCATTCACTCGACGGATATTCCCGGTAACAGAGAGTCGAGTACAACACTCATGGGCAGAACTGGCTTATGCAATTTGAATGGAACCCGGACCTCTACGACGGCAAGCATGATTTCGTTGCCGAATACGGTGGTGAACTCGTCACCCTGCTGAGTCCCCAGAAAGATGAGACGATACTCGATCTGGGGTGCGGCACCGGCGATCTGACCAGGAAGCTGTCAGCCTCGTGCAAACGGGTGATAGGGATCGACAGCTCTGTGGAGATGATTCGGGCAGCCCGAAGCAAATATCCGGAGATTTCCTTTATCCACGCAAGTGCGGAAACATGCGATCTCGATGTTCGATTCGATGCGGTTTTTTCAAGCTCGGTCCTGCACTGGATCACCGAACCCGAGCTGGTTATCCGGAATATTAACAGACACTTGAAAACGGGCGGGCGATTTGTTGCGGAATTCGGCGGCAAGGGCTGCGTGAGCAAAATCATCACGACCCTCACCGCCATCCTGGACACCAGGAAGGTGGGCTACCCGGCCATAGAACATTCCCTCTACTACCCGTCGGTATCCGAATATACCCGCCTACTCGAAGGCAACGGATTCGAGGTCTCTCTGGCCATGCTGTTCGACAGACCGACGGAATTGAAAGGCGGCACGGACGGACTGAAAAACTTCGTTGTGATGTTTTTCAGCTGGCTGTTCGACAATGCATCCGAACAGGACATGTCGCACTGTCTGGCGCTGGCTGAAAAAGAGCTGGCGGAAGATATGCTGCGGAACGGAACCTGGTTTGCCGACTACCGGAGAATCCGCACCCTGGCAATCAAGACAGATGACTGCTGAGTGCGGTCCGTTTCCTGACGGCACTCACCGGGCATCACCGGTAAGTGCAGACCCGACGGTACATCGGCTCCGATCCCGTCTGTTTTTCGGGATCACATAGAGAGACCTGTAGAGATCCTGGGCCCTGTTCATCGCATCCTGGGCTTTGCGGGCGGTTTCATAGGCATGATGCCAGCGGTTTTCCCGCCACAGGTGCTTGGCTCTTTCGAGGCGTTCCCGGCTGATGTCGAGCTGTGATTTCATCCCGAACGGAAAACATCTCAGGTCGCGGGCCCATTCCAGACGACCCTCCACATCGATGATGATGTCCTCGTAGTAGTCTTCGATGAACTCTTGACGGGCGAACTGGATGAAGAGCCACAGGATCATCACGGTAAATGCGACTGCAAGAACAGCGCTCATGGTCGATCTCCCCAGTTGATGTGGATAAACCGCGATGCCGTTCGAACACCGATTCAGCCGGCATCGTGTGCGCCGGACAGCCGGCCTGACGGCCGTCTGCCCAGACAGGAAGACAATGGTTCATCTTAACACAACCGTTCTCACTTCCCAAATATCTCCTGCGCGTCATCGTCGATCGCTCATTCACCGGCGGGCAACGATCAGATTATCGCCTCAAGGTGCATCCTGCGAACGAGGCTCGGGCCGATCACCGCCGTCCGATCAGCAGCATCTCTTTTTGTGTGGCGGACAATGGCCCGTTCCGGCCCCTCTGATATCGCTCTGATGTTTGGCGATCGAAACGATGGTTTTCAGGCGTTTCTTCGCTTTGCGGGACAGTTTGTCCTTATTGATCTTATCGACTTCTTCACAAATCGCTGCAAAGGCGCTGGCGATTTTATCCGTTGCTAGCATATATCGCTCCTTGATTCTTAAGGTATTTCAGAAAAATGGAATACCCCGGGGAATCCACGTTTCCTTTTTTCGAACCGATAAGCACGTTCTTACGAAAATCAAAGCGGAGGTAGGTTAACATTCCCGTTTCGATGATGTCGGACAAGGTTGACACCCGGGTCTCAAGACCTTATAAGGATCTCATATTGTTGTTAGTGCAGGGGTGGCCCGCGGGCCTGAGATAATACCCGTTGAACCTGATCTGGCTAATACCAGCGTAGGGAGCCGCAGTTCTTCCACCGATCCCAGCTACTCCGGTTGTCTGCCGCTGCATCGGACTCCGCCTCCTGCCGAAACCTGAATCAACGACACCGGGAGTTGTCATGTCCGATCTCGCCGTAAAATGTGCTGAGAACCTCGAGAAAATCCGCCTCAAAAAGCCGCTTATTCACAACATCACCAATCTGGTGGTCACCAATTTTACCGCCAATGTCCTGCTTGCCGCCGGGGCTTCACCGGTCATGGCCCATGCAGAAAACGAAGTGGAGGAAATGGTCGGCTATGCGGGGGCACTGGTTCTCAATATCGGAACGCTCACCGATGCGGTGGTCGAATCGATGCTGAAGGCCGGCCGCAGGGCCAGCGACCTGGGAACCCCGATTGTATTGGATCCGGTCGGAGCGGGCGCCACCAGGATGCGTACCGGGGCCGCCAGAAAAATCCTGGCCGAAACCAGGGTGTCCATCGTTCGCGGCAATGCCTCAGAAATCCTCTCCCTGCAGGACGAAGGCTCGAAAAGCAAGGGGGTAGATTCTCTCCATTCCGTATCAGAGGCGGAGGAGAGCGCGATGGCCCTGGCTGGCGAGCTCGGCACCGTACTTGCCATCACCGGTCCTGTTGATTTCGTAACCGACGGAGTCCGGGTGATCCGGGTCCGCAACGGTCATTCTCTAATGCCGGTGGTTACCGGCACCGGTTGTGCTGCAACGGCGATCATCGGCGCCTTCGCCGCGGTCGACCCCGACCTGCTGAGCGCCGCTGCTACCGGGCTGGCCTATTTCGGGCTGGCCGGAGAAAAGGCCGGCCAGAACGCGGAAGGACCTGGGTCGTTCATGATATCGCTGCTCGATGCGCTCTATCAACTGACTGCCTATGACCTCAAGGCGGAATGCCGACTCAGCCTGGAGTGACCATGAAACCAGGCCGGCCAGGCGAAGGATCGGTGACCGCTCCGGCGATCAACATATCCGGACTGAGGCTTCGCTTCGATTCCGGGAAAACCTTGTTCGACAGCCTCGATCTTGCCATCGAGGCGGGCTTGACCACCTGCATCCTGGGTCCGAGCGGTTGCGGCAAATCGACGCTGCTGCGGCTCATTTCCGGGTCGGCCGATTTCACTGTGCAGGGCAGCATCAGCTTTTTACCGGAATCATCCAACAAGGTGGCCTGGATGGGACAGGACGATCTGTTGCTGCCGTGGATGAGTCTCATCGACAATGTGATGCTCGGTGCACGGCTCCGCGGTGAAATCACCGATACGGTCCGACGGAAAGCCCAAAAACTAATCGCCAGGGCGCGGCTGGCCGGCCATGAAGACGACCTTCCCGGTGCCTTGTCGGGCGGTATGCGTCAGCGCTGTGCACTGCTCCGCACCCTGATGGAAGACCGCCCGGCCCTGCTGATGGACGAGCCGTTCTCCGCCCTGGATGCGCTGACCCGGGTCAAACTGCAGAACCTGTCCGCGGAGATGACCCGCGGCACTACCACGCTGCTGGTCACCCACGACGTCATGGAGGCCCTGCGGCTCGCTCATCGGATCGTGATCCTGGGCGGAACCCCGGTGCGGATGATCACCAGCCTCCAACTCACTTCGCCGCCGCCTCGTCAGCCGGATAACCCGGAGACTTCCGAGCATTACGGGCCGCTGTTGCAATTGCTTCTGCAGGAGGATCAGCGATGACCTCCCTGCGGCTGCTCATTCTCGCTGGGGGACTTCTCGGTGGCTGGCAGATCCTGGTGCTCATCACCGGGATACCTCCTTTCATATTGCCCGGTCCGCTGCCGGTTGCAGGCGCCATCGTCGAGCATTGGCAGGTTCTGCTCAAGCACCTGAACACGACCCTGATCGAAATCATTATCGGCCTACTCATCGGCAGCCTGCTCGGCACCTCCTGCGCATTGGCCATGGTCGTATCGCCGCTGCTGAAACGGTGGATGCAGCCGGTTCTCGTGATCAGCCAGGCTATCCCGGTTTTTGCACTGGCGCCGATCCTGGTTCTGTGGCTCGGGTACGGGATGGCATCAAAAGTTGCGATGGCCGTACTGATCATCTTTTTTCCGGTTGCCGCATCATTTTACCAGGGTATGCGGCGGACCAGCCCGGACCTGCTGGATCTGGCCCGCATCATGGATGCAAGACCAGCGGCCACGCTGCGCCATATCATCATTCCATCGGCGCTGCCCGGGTTTGCGTCGGGGCTGCGGGTGGCTACCGCTGTAGCGCCGATCGGGGCAATCGTCGGGGAATGGGTGGGCTCGAGCGGTGGCCTTGGTTTTTACATGCTGCACGCCAACGCCCGCATGCAGGTCGATGTAATGTTTGCGGCGCTGACCCTGCTTGCAGCGACCTCGCTGATGCTTTATTTCAGTATCGACTATCTGTTGGACAGGATCATCTACTGGGAAACAAAACAGGGAATCGCACCATGAAATACACCGCCTCTTTCATGCAGGCCGCCGTGCTCGGTTTTGCGCTGCTGTTCGTTACTGCTCCGGTGCAGGCCGGTGAGAAATTCACCGTGCTCCTCGACTGGTTCGTGAACCCGGACCACGCCCCGCTCTTCGTTGCGCTCGAGAAGGGGTTTTTCACAGAGCGCGGCCTCGACGTCGAACTCATCGCACCGTCAAACCCGAACGATCCCCCCAAACTGGTGGCGGCCGGCAAAGCCGACCTGGCCGTATCCTATCAGCACCAGCATCATATGCAGGTTGGTGAAGGTCTGCCGCTGGTCCGGGTGGCGACCCTTATCGCCACTCCGCTGAACTGTCTGGTTGTAATGGACGACAGCGACATCAGATCCATCGGCGACCTGAAAAACAAAACGATCGGCTACTCGGTTGGGGGCTTCGAGACCATCCTGCTCAAAGTCATGCTCGAAAAAGAGGGGCTCGGGCTGGATGACGTCAGACTGATCAACGTCAATTTCTCTCTGTCCCCGTCACTGTTCACCGGCAAGGCGGATGCGGTCATTGGCGCCTTCAGGAATTTCGAACTGAACCAGATGGATATCGAAGGCCGGCCGGGGCGGGCCTTTTTCGTCGAAGAGTATGGTATCCCCGCCTATGACGAACTGATCCTCGTTGCCAACAGCAACAATCTCGGCAGCAGCACCCTGCGGAAATTCATCGACGCCCTGGAAGCTGGGGTGCAGTTTCTGGTAAACCACCCAGACGAAAGCTGGAATCTGTTCATTGCCGGCGAGCGCAAAGATCTCGACGACGACCTGAACCGCAGGGCCTGGCGCGACACCCTCCCCCGTTTCGCTCTGCGGCCGGGAGCTATGGACCAGAACCGCTACCGGCGCTTTGCAGAGTTCCTGAAAAACCAGGATATCATCAAGGAAATCCCGCCCCTGGAAACCTGGGCGGTGGAGATTCAATAATCTTTGGGAAAAAGGCAGGAAATAATAAACCGAGAACAGACTTTAGTTGTTTCGCTTTTCTCTGTCTTCCGTCCTCTGATTACGCTACCCGATCCCGGGGCTGCTTCCCCGCAAAGATCGCATCGAGGTTGTCGAGCGCCCGAAACCCCATTGCATCTCTTGTTTCAGCCGTGGCGCTGCCAATGTGCGGCATCAGGAAGACATTGTCAAGTTCGCGGTAGGCCGGGTTGATGTCCGGCTCGTTGTTGAACACGTCGAGGCCGGCCGCA
>JAJDNR010000165.1 GCA_022340565.1 Desulfofustis sp. | reverse complement strand
ATCGTCGCCGCCCTGCACAGCGGCCGTATCGACCTGCCGGTCCTGCTGCAGACCGGGATGAATGAGCAGGGCCAGCTCCCGCCGGATGCGCAGGAGGTGGACCAAGCGGGGCAGCTGCTGGCCTTGGCCCGAAAAATCCTGGCCTGGGAGATGGTGCCGCTGCATGAATACCTGACCACCGACGGGCGGCTCGAGCTGGCCGTGGATGAACTGGACACCGGCCAGGTGACACTCGCCGATCTCAAGATCTCTGCCCTGATCGAGGACGGGGCCTTGAAACCGTCTCCGTTCCAGGCCCGGATCGGCGGTAATCTGTTCACCGGCAGCGGGGCAGTCGACACCACCGGGGACAAGCCGGTGGTTGCCATCGCTCTGGCCACTGACGATTTCGTGCTTGCGGAGCTGCTCAAGGAGTTCGGCATCGACCAGTCGCCTGAGGTGACCGTCGGCCATGTGGGGATCCAACTCGACTTTCCCGGCAGCACCGTCGAGGAGATGCTGCGGCAGGCCGACTACCGGTTCGAGGTAGCAAACGGCAGGTGGGTGGTGAAGCGCCAGGCGGTCGAGGATCTGGTGCTCAGCGTCGCCCGGCTGGGTTACCGGGTACGGCCGGAGACGGCTGCAGTGATCAGCATGAACGGAGATATCAACGGCCTGCCGCTGACCGTGGAAATGACCGGTGACGGGTTGTTCGAGGGACAGAGCGGCGCCCCGGTCGCCCTCGATATCGACGCCGAACTGGCCGGCACCAGGCTGGAGGTTGCCGGCAGGCTGCTGAGGGACAAGAGCCGCGGATACGCCATGGAGTTGCAGACTGAACTGGCGGGCGATCGAATGAACAGTCTGGACAGAATTCTGGGAACCCAGCTGCCGCCTTTCGGACCATATCGGATCGGCGGCGTGCTGGTCACCGGGAAGGAGGGGATCGGCCTGCACGATATGATCGTCATGGTCGGCGAGTCACGTCTCAAAGGCCGGCTCGATGTGTCCAGAGCTGCAGGAGAGAGCGCTGCGGACACGGTGCTGCTTGGGGTACGGGGCGAACTGAGCGCCGAGACCATCCAGCTAAACGACTTCGGCCTGCAGAACTGGTCTCCCTTTACCGGGAGCCGGGAACAGCCGCCGGACGGCGAGGCAACGACCGACAGCGCTGGCGGCGGGGCCGAGCCCGTGGAACCCGTGACACAGCAGAGCGATGCTGATAAAGCCTTGCCGCAATTGCTGTCGCCCGAGCTGGCCACGATGATCGATGGAGCGCTTTCCGTCGAGGTCGGCGAGGTTCTTTCCGGCCGCGACCGTCTCGGCGGCGGCAGCCTCAGAGCGCGAGTGGCGCAGGGCCGCTACCTGCTCGACGACCTGCGTCTGGATATCCCCGGCGGGGCGGTGCGCATCGAGGGTGACTTCCAGCCCGGCGACAACCGGTCCCGCGCCTCGCTGCGCATGGAGGTCAAGCACTTCGATTACGGCATCATGGCCCGGCGGGTGAAGCCGGACGCCAACCTCAAAGGAGAAGTGAACGTCGATCTCGACCTGAACGCCGAGGCGGCCGGCCCGCGGGAGCTGAAGCGCCACCTGAGCGGTCACCTGCGCTTCGGGGTCAGGCCGATCGAATTCGAGGCCGGGATCATCGATCTGTGGGCCTCCAATATCATCATCGAGGCGCTGCCGGCCCTGCTCAAGGGCGAGCCCTCGGTGGTCAACTGCCTGGCCGGCGACTTTTCCCTGCACGACGGCGTCATGAACCCGGAGCTGTTTCTGCTCGACTCAACCAAGATCCGGGTCATGGGAACCGGATCGGTAGACCTCAAAACCGACCGGATCGATTTTCATCTGCGCCCCACCCCCAAAACAGCCCGTTTCTTCAGTCTCGCCACCCCGATCACGGTAAGCGGCTCGATCTACAAACCATCTATCTCGGTAACTACGGCCGCAGTGCTGAAGACGGTCTTCCGGCAGCTCACCAGCGTGGTGACCGTACCCCTGCAATGGCTCTTTTCCGACAAGCTCGAGGCCGATGGCCGGGCGGCTTGTGGAGCGGCGATGGAGTGGGTGAACAGTTCGGAGTAGGAGGGGCCGGGAAATTCCGGCTTGACCCGGCGCAGAAGCGGGACCGTGGTGAGTATGTCACTGTCCGCAGGGAGAGGACTATCCGGGCTACTCGAATACCGGCGGTTTCGCGAATGCGCTGAGGCGGCGACCGTATTCCGCCTTGAGTTGTTCGAGATAGGAGCCGTCGACCGGTCCCCGGATCGTCTCGACTGCGTAAAAACGTTTGGGAATTTCGACATGGTCCGGCTTGAATCCGGTTGCGAAGCGGACCTGCCAGCGCAGTGCCCTGATCCGTTCGGACGCCTCATCGATATCTCCTGCCAGTGACGGGAATCCGCAGGCGGCCAGGCACTCCGCCAGAACGTCGTCGGTATAGACGGAACGGGCGAACAGGCATGCCACCATAGAGGTCAGGAAGACCCGTCCCGGTTCATCCGCCAGCAGGAAATCGACCGCTTTCTGCACGTCCTTTTCGCTGTGCTTCTGCTCCCACGAGTAAGCCCCGGTGTCCAGGTGCGAGTGTCTGAAACCGAGGGACTGCGCCGCGAAGAACACGGGGCCGGTCGCATAACCGGCCATCTCCTGGCCGAGTACGCAGCCGAAATCGGATCCTCCATAGACCGCTGCGGCCTTCAGGGTACCGCCGGCGAGAAGCCGGTAAAAGTCATTGTAGCCGGTACCGAGGTAACCGGCCGCTTGCTGGTAGCAGTGCTGATCGCCAAAGCGGAGTCTGACCACGGTCTGCTTCTCGGAGATCAGACCGCGCTCCGTTGCCTCCGTCGCCCATGCCAGCGCCACGCCGGCTGACATCGCGTCGACCCCGACCCGTTCCATCTCTTCGAGGATTCTCAGCACATCGAAGCAGTTTGCCACGCCGAGCATCGTACCGGCCGCAAAGATCGGCTCATAGTCGTAGGGGACCTGATGGTAGAGGTAGCGGGCGTCCTCCTTGAACTTGTCCCGGAAAAAACCCAGATGAATGCAGCCGACCGGGCATCCCGAACAGGCCCCGTTGCGCAGCAGGGTCTGATCGGCGAAGACCTCGCCGGTGATTGCCGATATGGCGGGGTCGCTGGTCTTCTGCAGGTTGCACCAGGGCAGGGACCTGATGTCATTGAGCCCCTGCAGGTTGACTGCGGTGCCGAGGTGATAATACTTGCGCATCATGTCGGTCGAGGTCACCCGCTCATAGACGGTCCGGTAGAGGTCGCGGTATTCCCGACCGGCGGCGACGGGCCGTCCGGAGTCGCCGTTGATGACGATTCCCTTGAGGTTTTTCACCCCCATCACCGCGCCGCCTCCCAGGCGGCCGAAATGGCGGTAGCTGTCCGCATTCACACAGGCCATTGCCGAACCGGTCTCCCCGGCTGGGCCGATGCGCAGGATCGACCGGTGCCCGGACGATTTCGGAAACATGCGCCTGATCAGCTTGCCGGTCGCCGACACGTTCATCCCCTTCATGAACGAGCCGTCCCTGATCGTCACATGCCTCGACCCGATCGACAGACAGCTCAACCCGGCAGCCCTGCCGGTGATGACCAGTGCATCGAATCCGGCGAAAAATAATGCCAGCGCGGAACGGCCACCGGCGTGACTTTCCGTGTACTGATCGTGATAGGGGGAACGGAAACCGCAGACCGTTTTGCTCATCAGCGGAAAGCGGCCGGTCAGCGGTCCGATGGCGAGGATCAAGGGCTGGGCAGGATGGTCCCAGGGTTTGTCGAAGACGCCGTAACGGGTGAAAAGATAGGCCGCGAGCCCGCTGCCGCCGACCACGCGATCCCGTTCATCGAATTCTTCGACCCGGCTCTGGCCGCTGTCGAGATCCACCGCCAGGACTCTCAACTGATCAGTCATGGTTCAGGCTCCTCTGCATCGGATCGATTTCCTCGAATTGCAGACAGTTGTGCGGGCAGAATTCGACACAGCGGCCGCAGTGGATGCAGATATAGACGTTGCCGTCATGGTCTTGGCTGATCGCATCGACCGGGCAGGCGGGCGCGCACTGGCCGCAGCGGATGCACTGCCGGGCGCGGACCACAACTCCTCCGCCCCGGCGCTGGCTGAGCGCCCCCGTCGGGCATGGTGCTGCGCAGGGAGCGGGGTCGCAGCCCAGGCACACCTGGGACACGAACCCGGTGGAGAGCCCGCCGGACGAGTGAATACGGATCCCGGCGTGTGACCAGGAGAGTTGTTTGTGAACAAGCCGGGCACAGGCCAGCGAACATGAATGGCAGCCGATGCAGCGGTCCATTCTCGGCGTTGTCAGTAATTTCATCGGTTAATCCATGCAGTCCAGGGGGGCCATCAAGGGGGTCAGATCTTGAATTATCAGGTTTTTTAAAAAACCTGATAATTCAAGATCTGACCCCCTTTGAGCTTCACCGATGGTCGATCAGCAGTTTCCGTGCGTAAAGCTCCTTTTTATCGACCTCGGTGGCGGTGAATGTGCGCTCCTTGATACCTTCCTCAGTATTATATTTGACCGTAACCGGTTTCTGTCTTTCCGCCCGCTTGGATTTTTTGTCGTCCCCATCGGCGATCAATTCATCGATCCGCTCCAGAAGAAGTTTCTGCTGCCCGAGGCTGCCGGGATTTTCCTGAAAGATCCTGGTCAACTCCTCGAGCTGGAACAATCGCTCTACGGATGCAATCAGCATCAGGGTTTCAATGCCTTCCGGCGGCACGAATGTAAAGCTCTGGTCTTCCGGCGGAACCAGTTTCGGACCGCGGGGAAATCCATAGTCGTAGTAGCTGTTCTCGGACGGGTAGAGCGGTGTCAGCTCATCGCTGGAGTCGAGCAGATACAGATAGATGTGACAGTTGTTCAGATGTTCGATATAGAGCTGCAGGGCAGTACCTGAAAACACCATCGGCGAGCCGGAGAAATCGAGCGCCCGCATGCCTTCGGTGGAGTCGGCGAGTACCGCCCAGCGAAACTCCACGTCCGCTGCATGCCCTGCTGCCGGGCAAAAACACAGAACGAGGATGGTTGCCGCAACGACCCGGCAATAGGTGCTGAAAGTCTGGAAACCTGTGTCTCTGGTCATGCCTGTTCCTGTTGTCTCATGGTTTTGGGGCGTGCACCGGCGGCGCAGTCGTACATCAGTCTGTGGATCTCCAGCGGCTCCCCCCGGGAGGCGTCGAGCACCAGCGACAGCGCCTCACGCTGGCACGCATTGACACAGACTCCGCAGCCCATACAGGCAGCTTCATCGATCTGATATCCACGGCTCAGGTCGATCGCACCGAACTGGCAGAGCGGCTCACAGTCGCCGCATTTCACGCATTTTTCCGCATCCAGCTTGCACACGTATCCGGAAGATGCCAGCATTGGCGTGCCGTTGCGCTGGGACTGCATGGCCCCGCAGCAGCAGCTGCAGCAGTTGCAGATCGCGTAGAAGCGGTCGAGCATCGCATCCTTGAAAAAGGCGTGAGCAACGTGGCCGCGCCGGTTCTCCGCTTCGAGGATTGCCACGGCCTCGTCCCGGCTTATCGCCCGAGCCTTCTGCTTATGGTGTTCAAGCATAAATCCGGCAAACGGTTCGCCGATGATCAGGCACACGTCGAGCGGCAGGCAGGGGTTTTCCCGTACCGACCGGCACGGGCACTCGAGTGCTACGATATGATCCGGATTTTCCAGGATGAGGTCGCGGGCCCGCTTATAGGGAACGACCTTCTCGAGATCGGGAAGTTTGACCGGCTGGTTGACCGTCACCAGTTTTCGAGCATTCTCCAGCGGGATCACCTTGCCGTGATAGGTGTCGGCGAAGGTCACCGAGGCATCGCTCGGCTTCGCCTTAGCGGAACCGAAGAGCAATCGGTACAGCGCGAAAAGCATTGCCCCGGCCGGTTTGCATCGTTTCACCAGCCAGTGTTCGCCGGTGCCGACACCGATATAGAAATAGGGCCAGCGTCCGTAGATGTAGCCATGCAGCCACTCCATCGGACCGTATCGATTGAGTTTTCTCGATTCGCTGAAGAAATGCCGGGTTGACGGTTTGATCAGACGCGAAGGTTTTTCCATGAGAGATCCGGGTCGGCAGGAGTTCCATTTCCCTGCATCGTCGACATCATTGCGGGCTTCACCACCGTTTGGTCCGAGAATCATACCAGCTTTTGCCGGTTTTGTTAACTGGTGAGCACCAGGGTTCGTTCCCGGCAGTTCTGAATGATATCGGTGCACACCGACCCGAGGAACACCTGGGCCATGCGGCTGCGGTCCCGCCTGCCGAGAAAAATCAGGGTCGCATCGCAGCTCTGCACCTCTTCGGCGAGCACCGTTCCCGGCTTTCCGAAATGGATGACGGTTTTGATCTTGTCGCCGTCCACCCCGCGCTCGAGAAGCAGGTTGCCGGCCTGTTCGAGCGCCTGCTGACCGGTCAGACTCAGGTCCATGCAGCTTTCCCCGTCCTCGTCATAATAGCAGGACTGGTCGAGCACATGAACGAGGTAGACCTGTTCGACCTGCTCGTTCACCCTGGACAGAATGCTTGCCGCTTCGTTCGCCCCGTTCATGCTCGCCGGCGACGCGTCAACGGCGATCAGACAGCGGGCGAACAATGATTCAGCGGCCGGCTCGGCAGCGTCACCGACGAGATAGATCGTCGATTCCGTGTGCCGGTGCATGACTCCGGCAACCACGCTGCCGATCAACTTGGCCGAATCCCGCACCGCGGTGCGGCGATTCATGATCAGCGCGGAATAGTTGTGCCGGCTGCTGATCTCGTTGATGACCTTTGCCGGATCACCGTCCCGGACCAGGGTCTCCGGAGAGCCGATACCGGTTTCCCGAAGCAGCAGATCACGGCTGCGGTCCAGCAGCGGCAAAACCGTGTAATCGAGATGCTGCTGGTGCAAGGCCCTCATTTCAGCCGGTGAAGGGGTTTCCCCGGAGGCAAGATCGATCCGCCGCATCAGTTCGGCGAGAAAATTTCCGGTCACCACATGCAGCAGGTCGACGCTCCGGGCATCTCCCCTCATTGCCCTGACCAGCGCACCCACCAGCGGGATGACCCGGGCAAACGATTGGAGATCGTTGACCGGCAGCAGGATGCTGCTCAGCGGTTCAGGCCTGTGCGGAACAATCAGATCATCTGTCGTCATTATCAATCTCTCAAGCAATCCCTGCCATCATCTGCGGGATCCGCTCGATCATCCGCGTGTCCTCGCGGCTGAACAGGTTGACCAGGGCCCGGTCATACATCACGCCGATACGGTCGGACAACTCCAGCGCCTCCGACAGATCCCCCGTTATCAGCAAAATGCCGGCCTTGTCCCTGGCTTTCAGCAGAACGTTCCAGACATCCCCGGCAGCGGCGATGTCGAGCCCCTGGGTGGGCTGCTCCGCGACGATCAACCGCGGTTTGCGGTAAAACTCGCGGGAGAGAACCATTTTCTGCAGATTTCCACCGGACAGCTGCCAGGCGAGCAGATCCGGGTTCCGAGGCCGGATGTCGAACTCCTCGATCAGATAATTCAGCTTCTTGCGGGCCTCGCTCTTCGGCAGCCACGGACCGACCTGAAATCCCTGCCGGGTCGTCAGCAGAAAGTTGTCGAGCAGGTCGAGCCCCCGGCAGGTTGCAAGCCCCTGCCGGTCCTCGGGGATATAGCTCAAGGCATTGTCCCAGGTCCGTTTTGCAAAAAAATCGCGGCTGTCCATGCCCAGCAGCGTGATCACTCCGTGGGCGGCCTTCCTCAGTCCGCACACCGATTCCACCAGCGGCTTCTGGCCGTTGCCGGCGACGCCGACAATGCCGACGATCTCTCCCTGGCGGATCTCGAAACTCACCTCGCGCAGACCGCCGGTCTTCAGTCCCGCCACCTTCAGGACCTGCTGGCGCGGTTCCAGGGACTGATGATCGACTTCGAGCAGCACTTCACGCCCAACCATCCTCTCGGCAAGCTCCGCGGTAGACGACACGGCAGCCGCCTCCATGGTGCCGACGATCTCGCCGCGTTTCAGGATCGCGATATCGTCGGCGATCGACATGACTTCTTCGAGCTTGTGGCTGATGAAGACGATCGCCTTGCCGTCACCTTTCATCTGGCGCATGGTATCGAACAAGTTGTCTGCCTCGTGCGGAGTCAGCACCGCCGTCGGTTCATCGAAAATCAGGATATTGGACCTGCGGAACAACAGCTTGAGGATTTCAACCTGCTGCTTTTCCCCCATGGACAGATCGGCCACCGTCATCGAACCATCCACCTTCATGCGATAGTGGCCGGCGATATCGGTGACGATCCTGCCGAGTCCTTTCCTGCTCAGCCAGAGCTTGTCGGAACAGCCCAGGTAGACGTTCTCGGCCACGGTCATCGCCTCGACCAGCTTGAAGTGCTGATAGACCATGCCGATCCCCGCCTCTATGGCTTTTTCCGTCGATGACAGCACGACCGGGGTCCCGCGGTGATAGATGGTGCCGCTGTCAGGCTGGGATTGACCGGCCAGCATAGACATCAGCGTCGACTTGCCGGCACCGTTCTCACCGAGCAGCGCCAGGATACGTCCGCCGTGGATGTCGAGGCTGATTTCGTGATTGGCCTTGACCGTTCCGAACGACTTGCTGATCTTCTCCAGTCTGATTACCGGCTCGTCAGGATTCATCCGTTCACGTTCACTTCTGCTGTCCGGCGATCGGCTGCACGAACTGGGACTCGGCGTCCCACGGGAAAAGGATCCAGGTATCCTGGCTGACCTCGGTTATGAAGGTGTCGACCAGCGGCCGGCCCGCCGGTTTCGCATAGATCGTCGCGAAATGGGCCTTGGGGGCCATCTCCTTGACCACCCTGGCGGTTCGCCCGGTATCCACCAGGTCGTCGACCAGCAGCCACCCCTCGCCGTCACCCCTGAATCTCTTCAGCACATCGACTTCGCCCTGTTTGTCCTGCCAGTCGTAACTCGACACGCAGACCGTCTCCACCAGCCTGATGTCGAGTTCTCTGGCTATCACCGCCGCCGGTACCAGACCGCCCCGGGTAATCGCGATAATGCCCTTGAAATAACCGATATCGAGAAGCCGCCAAGACAGTGCCTTGGAGTCTCGATGAAGCTGCTCCCACGATATCGGGTACATCCGTTTGTAATCTTTGCTGCTCATCAACCATCCCCTTTCCTTGCTTCAAGTACATCAAGACCTGAATATTTCATGGAACTATTCACTTTAATCGGCCGGAACAATATTGGTCCCCAGGGCCGCCGGCTCTTCGGTCCTGCCCCGGCGCCAGGAGGAAAACACGAGCACCGCCACGGTGAGGGCATAGGGCAGCATCAGCAGCAGCGATGAGGGAATCTGCGTGCCCGAGGCCTGCAGGCGCAGCTGCATGGCCATGATGCCGCCGAACAGGTACGCCCCGAAAACCGCCCGGCCCGGCCGCCAGAACGCGAAAATCACCAGCGCCACGGCGATCCAGCCGCGCCCGGCGGTGAGATTGTTGGTCCACAGATGGGTATAGGCGAGCGACAGGTAGGCGCCTCCCAGCCCCATAAAAAAGCCCCCCCCCAGCACCCCGAGCCAGCGGTAGCCGACCACGTTTAGTCCGGCGGCGGTGGCGGCGGCCGGATATTCGCCGGCGGCTCTCAGGCTGAGACCGAAGCGGGTGTTTACCAGGAAGATCCACATCAGGATCGGAATCACATAGGTGATGTAGACCAGCAGATCCTGCCGGAAGAAAATTGGCCCGAGCACGGGAATATCGGCGAGATAAGGGATCGACAGCGGGTCGAAGCCGGGTGCGGTCTGGCCGACATAGGGGGTGCCGAAATAGTTGGCGACGCCGACGCCGAGGATGGTCAGCGCCAGTCCCGACACCACCTGGTTCCCCTGAAACCAGAGACAGACGATGCCGTGAACCGAGGCCGCGCAGGAACCGGCCAGCCCTGCGGCAGCAAAGGCCAGATAGGGATTGCCGGTCATTTTGGCGACCAGAAATCCGGTCAGCGCCCC
>JAJDNR010000069.1 GCA_022340565.1 Desulfofustis sp. | reverse complement strand
TTTCGGCCAGTTCCTTGTCGAGCAGCTTTTCCCCGGGCCGCAGGTCGCCTTCCATGATCCAGCCGAGCAGGGTACTGTACACTTCCTCGCGCATGAACGATCGATCGAACGGCTTGGTCCTGAGCGGTATGGGCATGAAATGACAGCAGGATTATATTGGTTGAAAGCAAATCGATTGGTAAACATCTCACCGGCAAGGAAAAACACGGCCGATCATAGTGGATGTAATATATCACTCCCTGGAAGCTGTCAATGCATGGCGAACGATCAGGCAAAAACTTTTGATCAGGTCGGCCATGACGCACCGCCCTGGCGGTGTCGCCAGGCTGCTTTTTGGGGAACGGATGATAAAAAGTATGGCGGGACCGGGACTCAAGGCGGTAATAGTGCACAAAACCCCTGGAGCGCCGCCGTCCGGTATGAGACGTTACGGCGAGAGCAGAGCGACTGGGGCTGCCTGCAAGTCAGTTAACCGTGCCTTTGGCACATACCTTCGCGTGCTATGAAAAGAACGACCATTTTTAGAGAACTGCTGGCAGCGGAAGAGATTCTGCTGCTTCCCGGCGCCCATGATGCGCTGACCGCCAAAATCATTTTCCAATCCGGATTCAAGGCCTATACCGCCGGAGGATATGCGGCAACCGCCGGGATGCTCGGTGCCCCCGACATCTCCCAGCTGTCAATGACGGAAATGGCCGATTTTTATGCTCGCCTCTGCGATGCATCGCCGCTGCCGATACTGGCTGATGCGGACACCGGGTACGGCGGGCCGGCCAATGTGGCCCGAACCGTCCGGGCCTATGAGCGTGCCGGGGTCGCAGCGCTGTTCATCGAGGACCAGGTCTTTCCAAAGCGCTGCGGTCACATGGACGGAAAACGGGTGGTGCCGCGTGCCGAGTGGCTCGAGAAAATCAAGGCGGCGCTGGACTCGCGAATGGATCCTGATCTGGTTGTAATGGCGCGGACTGATGCGCTGGCCGTAATCGGTATCGATGAGGCGATCGAACGGGCCCAGGAGGCCCGCGAAGCGGGTGCAGATCTGCTTTTCGTGGAGGCGCCGACCAGTGTCGAGCAGATGAAGCGCATCTGTTCCGAACTCGATGGACCGGCACTGGCCAATAACGTCGAGACCGGCAAGACACCGGCGCTTACGGCCGCAGAGCTGGAAGCTATCGGCTATGCGGCGGTGGCCTACCCGGTGGCCGCCACTTACGCGATTACCGCCGCCGTGCGCGAACTGATGCAGGTCCTGAAAAAGGAGGGAACCACGCGCGGCATGGCCGGGCGCATGGTAACATTCGAGGAGTTCAACAACACCGTGGGGCTTGCCGAGATCCGCGCCAGGGAAACCGCCTGTGCCGACTTTGCAAGATCCATCGTCCGCAAAGCCAAATAAAAAGGAGGAGAAGGTTATGAAAAAACTGTCCATTATCGCCCTTGCCGCGGTTATCATGGTCGGAATCGGCAGCCTCGCGATGGCGGCCGACCCGGTGCAGATGCGGATCAGTCATCAGCTGCCGCCGAAACACCACCTTTCGCCGATCATCGATGCCTTTGCTGCCGATATTGAAACGCTGTCGGAAAACACGATCGATGTTCAGGTCTACGGAGCCGATCAGCTGTTCAAGGCCGACGAGAATTTTCCCGCAGTGGCCAAGGGCAGCATTGAGGCGGCCCTGTCTGTCAACTTCCAGTGGGGAAGCACGATTCCGGTGATGAATGTCACCCTGATGCCCTACTCATTCACCGATCTTGATGCAATGGAGAAATTCGCCAGTTCTCCGGTGGCCCAGTTCCTCAATACCAAGCTGGAAGAGAAGGGCGTCAAGAACATCGCCTGGCTGTTCATCACCAACACCTCGATCTTCACGTCCAACGGCAAGCCACTGGTTAAGCCGGAGGATTTCAAGGGGGTCAAGATCCGCGGCCTCAACAAGCTGGTAGACAGCGGCCTTCGGGATCTGGGCGCCGCCCCCAGCGCCATGTCGGGTTCGGAGGTCTATCAGGCGCTGCAGACCGGCGTTTTGGACGCTGGCTTGACCGATATCTCCGCTGCATACAGCCGCAAGTACTACGAGGTCCAGGAATTCGGCTCGGTATCGCCGTTCTTCTCGGTATTTTTCCATATCTATGTAAATCCCACATGGTATGACGGCTTGACCGATGCCCAGAAAGGCGCCATCGCCAAGGCCAGCGCCACGGCCGAGGCCGCAGCGATGAAGGCGACCAGGGAAAGCGCCGCCGCCGCCCCGGAGCAGCTGCGTGAGAAGGGCATGAAGATCCATATCATGACGCCGGAGGAGATCGAGGCGATCAAGGCGGTGACCCTTCCCGCCTTCGAGAAATCCTTCACGGAAGCGGCCGGCGATGACGCCAAGAAGATCATCGACATGCTGAACAAGCTCTGATCCATCCTTCCGGAAGAATGTCTTGAACAACGACAGGATCAGTGCGCGCCGGAGTCCTTCCGGCGCGCTTCTGGATATCATCGACAGAATTCTCGAGGCATTGTGCCGATTCGGCACGATGCTCGGTGCGCTGCTGGTGATTGCGACCATGATCGTAGTCGGCTATGGCGTCCTGATGCGCTACGTGTTCGGCAGGCCCCAGATATGGACCGATGAACTGGTTTCCCTGTGGCTGGTGGCAATCGTGACCCTGGGCGCCGCTGATGTACTGCGCCGCAACGGTCATATCGGCATCGACCTGGTTACCAGCTCTCTGCCGCCCTTCCTCAAGGCCGTGGCAGACCTCTTCGGGCTGGCCGCGGTGATCCTGCTGTCGGTGGTGCTGACGCTCAGCGGCTGGGAGATGGTGGAGTTCTCGTGGAGCGTCGATCTGCTGTCGGACGGGTACCTCGAACTGCCGATGTGGATCCCCCAGTCGCTCATCCCCATCGGTTTCACCTTGATGGGTCTAGCTGCACTGCACCGGTTGATCCAGAGATTCCGGGGCGGGCTGACGGGGGATAAGACATGAAACTGCTGCTGATCCTCGTCGGACTGCTCATCCTTCTTCTGTCGGGCATGCCGATTTTTACGGGGCTCGGACTGATGGCGACCGGCCTGCTCTATGCGGTCGAGGGGCAGATCGGCAGCCTTGGGGAAATCGCCTTCGGGAAGCTGGATGTCTACCTGCTGGTCTGCATCCCGCTGTTTACCTTCATGGCCCATGTCATCATCAAATCGAAGGTGGTCGACGATCTCTATGCGGCGGTGCACGGTCTGGTGCGTCACTGGCCCGGAGGGCTGGGGGTGGCAACCGTTCTCTCGTGCACGGTGTTCGCCGCGATTTCCGGATCTTCGGTGGCCACGGCGCTGACCATCGGCACCAGCGCCATCCCGCAGATGAAGCGCTACGGCTACCCCCGACACTCGGCGTACGGAGTGGTTGCCGCAGGGGGGACTCTGGGGATTCTTATCCCGCCATCCGGGCCGATGGTCTTGTACGGGGTGGTGTCCGACACGTCCATAGGGGCTCTGTTCATGGGCGGGATTCTGCCCGGATTGCTGGTGGCCCTGCTGTTCAGCATATTCTGCGTGATCCGTTCAGCCGGGGACTCGACACAGGAGCGCCTGCCTCGCGCCACCTGGCAGGAAATCTCAGCGGTCATGCGCCGCGCCGTGTGGCCGCTGCTGCTGCCGCCGCTCATTCTCGGGGGCATGTACTTCGGTGTCTTCACCGCAACAGAAGCCGCAGGCGCCGGGGCGATCGCGGCGGTTTTCATCGCCGTCGCGGTTTACCGAAGCCTGACCTGGAAAGAGTTCTTCGAATCCGCCAGGGAAACGGTACGTACCACCTCGATGCTGTTCATGATCCTGGTCGGAGCGGCGCTGTTCAGCCACGCCCTGACCATCCTCCGCCTGCCTGCTCTGCTGGTCGAGTCGGTCACCGCACTGGGGGTGGGGCCGATCACCTTCATCCTGATCATCATGGCGGTGATTGTGATTCTTGGCATGTTCCTGGAGACCATTGCGATCATTCTGATTACCACACCGATCCTGCTGCCGGCGCTCGACACTCTCGGTATCGATCCGGTATGGTATGGCGTGATGCTGATGATCAACCTGGAACTCGCCCTGATCACCCCTCCGGTGGGCATGAACCTGTTTGTCATCAAGGGTATTTCCGATGCGCCTATCATTGACGTGATCCGGGGGGCGATGCCGTACGCCCTGCTGATGCTGATCGGGCTGATCGCCGTGCTGGTCTGGCCCGATCTCGTGCTCTGGCTGCCTCACTCGATGAACTATGGTCTGTAGGGCTTATTCTGGACCCTTGTGCGGGTCGGTGCTGTCATATCCTCATCAGATCCACAACAGGCACTGATACACAGGTGCCTTTATGGCAGCGTATTATTGTGCCCCCCCAAGGCACGGGCAACACAGAACAGTTCATAAGATTCGAGCTTTTCAGCAGCTGTTAACTTCCCGTTGGCAACCTCGACGACCATCTCGAAGAGTTTCTGTCCTTGCTCTTCGATCGTGGCTGTTCCTTCGATGATATCGCTCGCAGAGAAGTCGAAGTTTTCGCGCATTTTATTGTACATGAAACTATTGCCCGTCAGTTTGATGACTGGCGCCAGAGGAAACCCCGCCGGCGTTCCACGACCCGAGGTAAAGGCCACCACCTGGGCACCGCAGCCGATCATCCCGGTGACGACCTCGCCGTCGTGACTTTCGTAGTTCATCAAAAACAGGCCTTTTTGGCCTGGCCTGGCAGGAATGGCATATTCGAGTACATCGGTCACCGGGGATTTACCCCCCTTATAGACCCCACCCAGCGCCTTTTCGACGATGTTGCTTACCCCGCCGTCATAGTTGCCGGGTGAAATCAATTCGTTGCGGCCGGCATAACGTTCGTCGCAGCCTGATCGCAATTTGTCTTCGATTCCGTAGATGGCCGCGTAGACTTTGTCGGCGACGTCTTTATTTATTGCCCGGCCGGCGAGCATATCCTCAGTACCGATCAGTTCGTTCAATTCTGACAGGATGCTGCTGCCGCCATGTTCAACCAGTCGATCGGACATCGCCCCGACCACCGGGTTGGCTGCCAGGCCGCTGGTGGCGTCAGTTCCGCCGCATTTCAGGGCGACCGTCAGTTCCGAGATGTCGCATTCAACCCTCGAGCGGTTTTTTTCCTGCTGGATAAATCTGCGGGCAATTTCAATCCCCTTGGCAATGGTGCTCGACGACCCGCCTTCATCCTGGATAACCAGCATTTCGACCGGCTTCCCGCTTTTCTTGACGGATTCGTAGAGTTCGGTTGGCTTGAAGCGTTCGCAGCCAAGTCCGACGACCAGCACCGCAGCAACGTTTGGGTGTGTTCCCATGGCCGACAGGGTCCGTGCAGTCAGTTCGAGATCGTAACCTACCTGAGAGCAGCCCACCGGGTGGCGCAGGGCAACGGCTCCTTCAACGGCTCTGGCGATTCGTTCGACAACATTGTTGGCACAGAACACCGAAGGAATGACGGCGACGTGATTCCGTATCCCGACTCGGCCGTCGGCGCGGCGATATCCCATGATTTTCATTTCAATTGCTCCCTTCTTTTTTTGCCGCGATCGCATCCCATGTTGTGTCCATGAATCCAACTTCCTTTGGGCGTTTCTGCCAGCATATAACCGATTTCCACGCCATATTTGATGACCGGGGCATTCTTTGCGGAATCCTTGATCAGTACCTTGTGGGCAAATTCGATATCCTCCAGCAACACGATCGGCTGGTCACCAGCGGTGACGATATCACCCTTGGATCCCTTTTCCAGAAGAACGGCAACCGTATCTTCCGGACTCAGCACTAGGGAGCGTAATGGTTTCTTCATATAAGTCCTCGTCTGCAGATCTTGGTGATTAAACGGCCCCGTTGCTGGCGGATGAACCGTGAAAAACATCGGGCACAGCATCAAAGGCTTGTAAAGGTTTTATACATCTCGAACAATACTGACGATCTGAAAAAATAACAGACCGACCAGGCTCATTGCCGCGGCGAAGGGCCAGTTGCGCATTGCCACACGGCCGCTCGATATTCCAAACCGCCCCTGAAAAATGAGATTGATTCCGGACAGCGGGCTGGTGCAGGTCCCCAGGCTCCAGCCGAACACGTAGGTGACGGCAAGCAGCACCGGGTCCGGGTGAATCGGAGCCAGCAGCGGAGCCGATACGGTGATGGAAATGACGGGATGGATACCAAGAGCGGACGTCACGATAATGGCAGCCAGCAGCAGGCCAGCCGCCAGGGCATTGAAGGTTCCGGTCATCGGCAGACTTACATGCGCAGCCGAAACCAGTGCTCCCAGCCCGACCGCCAGTACACCGGCGGCGAGGAACAAAAGCATTTCACCGGCCATTCCCGACAGTCCGCCGCCAATGTGTGACCTGAGCAGTCCGGCCGTCTTCACAAACCCCTTACGCGTGCATGAAAACAGTATGGTCGCGGTAAGCGCCGCCAGACATATGATGACAAGAATGGGAACCTGCGGAAACAGAGCCCGCCCGATGATTACCAGAACCGTCAAGGTCAGTGGAATCCAGAGGTTCGCGGGCGTCATCGGGTATCCTTCGAATTGGGCAAGCTGATCCCGGTAGCGCAGGCGGGCCTCGATAATGACGTAGAGGATGCCCAGCGCCGCAAACGGAAGCCCGACCTGCATCACTTGCATAAATCGGGCTTCAGGGACATAGGTGAGGACAACCGCCATGCCGGCGAAAAACGGAGACCATGAGGCGCCACCGGGAAAAACCCGGGTGATGGACTGGGCGGCGAAAAGGCTGAGTCCGCCCGCCCGGGATATCCGGTCGGCGATCAGCAAGGGCGCCGAGATATTGATGAATCCTCCAAATATCGCGACGCTGAGCAGGGTCTTGGTAAACGCCCGCAGGCCCCGCGCCAGCGGCAGCGCATCAGCCGGGTCCTCGAGGCTGACAAGCCGCAGGAAGCTGACGGCAGCGAGCATTGAGAGAATACCGACGTTGGAGTCCAGTAATCGGCCCCACAGGACCGTTCCGCCGAGCATGACTGCAACGGCCAGAGAGAGGGCTCCGATCAGGGACAGAAAACAGATCTGCAGCAGCGGTCGACGGCTTACCCGGTCAACCAGCAATATCCCGGCAATCCAAGCACATACCCCGGCCGGCCAGGACGGAACTTGGGCGAGCAGCCCACTGGCGATGGTACCCAGCATCATCGATGCAATCAGGACGCCGGCGAGTTTCGATCGTCGTTTATTTGAAAGCAGGTGAATCACCACCGGGGCCTATTGAAGTGGCAGAAATCGCATCACAGGGGCCGGCTGACAGAAAGACCTTCAGGGGGTTTTTCCGGTTATCCGGGGTGCCGCCAGAAAATCGAAATCACATCCCGTGCCGGCTTGGGTAACATGGTCAAGGTAAAGCCGCAGATAGCCCCGCCGATCTCCTTCGGGCTCCACCGGGGAGCGTTGCGCCCTTCGCCGGGCAAGTTCCTGTTCGTCCACCTCCAGGGTCAGTAATCGGTTCGGTACGTCGAGGGTGATCAGATCGCCATTTCTGACCAGCGCCAGCGGGCCGCCAACCGCAGCCTCCGGGCAGGCATGCAGGACTATGGTGCCAAAGGCGGTGCCGCTCATTCGAGCATCGGATATGCGCACCATATCCTTGACGCCTTGCCGGGCCAGTTTACGCGGAATCGGGATGTAGCCTGCTTCCGGCATACCGGGTGCACCGCGCGGGCCGGCGTTGCGCATGACCAGGACGTCATCCGGCCCGACCGGAAGATCCGGATCGTCGATACGGGCGCAGAGGTCTTCAAGCGAATCGAAAACCACCGCCTTGCCGGTATGCACGAGAAGGTGAGCGCTGCTGGCCGACTGTTTGATAATCGCCCCTTCGCCGGCAAGGTTGCCACCGAGAACGGCGATGGAACCGCCTTCATGGATCGGGTTGGCGATCGGCCTTACCACCTCCTGGGAAAAGGGCGGGGGGAGCCGATCGATTTCTTCACCCAGGGTCCGACCGGTGACGGTTAGACAGTCCAGGTGCAGCATATCTCTGAGTTCACGGAAAATGGGAGCCAGCCCTCCGGCCCGGTACAAGTCGTCCATGTAGAAGGCGCCGGATGGTTTGAGGTCAATGAGTACCGGCGTCTCGCGGCCCATTTTATCGAACGCCTGATAGTCGATCTCGATACCGAGCCGACCGGCCAGAGCAGCCAGGTGGACGATGCCGTTGGTCGATCCGCCAATGGCCAGCAGCATGCGCAGCGCGTTGGCCAGCGATTGGGCGGTCAGGATCCTGTCCGGGGTGAGTTGTTCTCCGGCCATCGCCACCGCTCGGCTGCCGGCGGCTTCGGCATGGCGCAGACGATCGGCGAGCACCGCCGGGATGGTCGCGCCGCCGGGCAGCATCATGCCCATCGCTTCGGTCATGCAGGCAATGGTGCTCGCCGTGCCCATGACTCCGCAGGTTCCGCCGCTGGGCACCAGGTTGCTGGTGACTTCTTCGATCTCTTCGGCGTCCACCTCCCCGGCCCGGTAGCCGGCCCAGAACCGCCGGCAGTCGGTGCAGGCGCCAACCCGGACGCCGCGGTGGCTGCCGGAGAGCATCGGGCCGGTTACCACGCAGATGGCGGGCAGGTTGACACTCGCCGCAGCCATCAATTGTGCCGGTACCGTCTTGTCGCAGCCGCCGACCAGAACTACCGCATCCATCGGCTGGGCACGCAGCATTTCTTCAGTATCCATAGCCATCAGATTTCGCAGGAACATCGAGGTCGGGTAGGCGAATGACTCGTGCAGCGAGATGGTCGGGAATTCAATCGGCAACCCCCCTGCAAGCAGAACTCCTCGGGAGATTGCCGAGACAATCTCCGGCACGTTGGCATGGCAGGGATTATACCCGCTGAAGGTGTTGGTGATGCCGATCACCGGCCGATTCAGAGCGTCCTCACTGTAGCCCATGGCCTTGATAAATGCCTTACGCAGGTAGAGGGAAAAATCCTCATCTCCGTAGTTTGTCAGGTTACGGCGCATGCCGGTATGGTCTTTCTTCATAATGCTCTGCCTTCGATCACATGTATGGTCAAGTGCCTGGTCGCCACGATCGGGTCTGCTGGTTGATTCTAGAATGGGGCATGAAGATTTCCCTGGCTGTCGAAGGTCATTGGCTGCCATTCGCCAATGACCGAAAGGTCGGGGTTGGCTTCGGTCTCGTCGCGGTAGGCCGCCGATACCGAAATGCGGTGAATGTCGTTGGTGTTTCTGATGTGCACGATACGCGCTCGTGCCGGTGGAATATCGCCGATGGTGCGGAAGGCTGCCTCAAGCACCTCTTTATCACTGTCGAAATATATCGGGATCGCCGCTTTCTCGGGGCTGATCCCGGTAATCGCATTCATGTAGGTTTTCTCGCGGTTTATCTTGCCGACCAGCCGGGCGGAGGTGAAGTCGGCCAGACCGATACCGTTGGCGTTGCCCTCGGAAGCCTCGGTCAGATCGCGAACGTAGACCCGCTTGGTACGGGGGCGGGTGGTAAAATCGCCAATCAGGTCCCGGTTGCGTCCGGTGACATTGCTGTCCATGCCGATGCCGGAGATATCCTTGCCAATGTGGTCGACGATCAGGAGATCGATGTCGTCGAACGGCAGCCGGGCCATGCGCTGTTTGGCGACCTTCAGCAGTGCCTGTTCGGCTTCAGGTATGTCGCCGGGGGCAAGTGCTCTCACCAGGCAGGTCTGGTGATAGGCGTTTTCAACGATTCCCAGGCCGAACAGGATCGGACACCGCTTGATGACCTCGCGGCCCACCGTTTCGATAATTTTCGGAAAGCCCAGTCGGACCGCCGCCTGATGATAATAGGTGGCGCCTTTCTGCTTGCCCATGCCGATAGACATCATTTTCATGAGGCCGCTCTCCAGCGCCCCCTCGAACTTGGTGTGCGGCTTGATTCGGTTGATCACGACGATGTGGTCGGCGGACAGCGCATTACGATCGACGTAGATCGGAACGTCAAGCGCCGCGTCGCCGATATGGATCGGCTCCATGTCGCTGCGGATCGGGCAGGACAGGGACTTTTCGGTCATGCCGAGCTTGGTCAGCACCTTGACCTGGCCTTCCGCCGTGGCCCCGCCATGGCTGCCCATCGCCGGAAAAACGAAGGGCACGGCGCCGAGCCGTTGCAGCTCTCGGACTATGGTGGCTGTGATCCGGGCGATGTTGGCGATGCCCCGGCTTCCGGCGGTGACCGCCACCGAAGCTCCGGGCGTGATCTTTTCGACGAGCTGCATTCCGGCGATTTCCAGGGCCAGAGATCGATCGATGTCGTCAATCCGCTGCCGGTCGAATCTCTGTTCGAGCAGCGCCATCAGGGGCAGTTCCATGGGGGTCTCCTTGGTATCGGCGTGTGCGGTGAGTCCGGTCTCCGGATTGGTTGCGCGGTGGTCAATCAGACGGGGCTCAGCGGTTTTTATTCGGTTGCCCCCGAAGCCTTGTTCCCCTTGCCGACGGCTGCTTTCAACGCCCTTATAAGCCACCGGAAGACCGGAGTGTCCTGGAGAATTGACAGCAGTGCGACAGCCAGCAGGACCGCGGAGATCGGGCTGGTCAGAAAGATCATCCAGCTGCCGTGGCTGATCAGCAGCGACTGGTGCAGGCTGGAATTGAACAGGTTGCCGAGGATCAGGCCGACCACCAGCGGCGCGGTCGGAATCTTCAGCCGGTCCATGGCATAGCCGAGCAGGCCGAAGCCAAGCATCAGAACGACATCGAAGATGTTGTTGTTTATCGAGAACGAGCCGATAACGCACAATACGATGATCAGCGGCGCCATGATGGTGTCTTTGATCCGGGTCACGTGAATGCTCATCCTGGTCAGCAGCAGCCCGACTCCGAGTACGGCGAAGTTGGCGAGCATGACTGCCCAGATCAGGGTGTAGGTGATGTCCGCGTATTCGGTCATCAGCGTCGGTCCGGGCATGACCCCGTGCACCATCAGGCCGCCCATCAGCACCGCGGTCGATGAGCTGCCAGGGATGCCGAGCGAGATCGTCGGGATCAGTGAGCCGCCGACGACTGCGTTGTTGGCGGCTTCGGCGGCAGCGACGCCTTCCGGGTGGCCGGTACCGAACTTGTCTTTTTCTTTGGAAAATCGTTTGGCTTCATTATACCCGAACCAGCAAGCAGTATCGCCGCCGGTCCCGGGAATGATACCGGTGAAGATGCCGATGAACGAGGAACGGATGATGGTCGTCAACATAGAGCGGAATTCGAGCCAGGTCGGCAGCATTTTGTCGGTAATGCTGTTGACCACGGTTTTCCGTTCGGCGACCGCCTTGTTCTCGATCAGCCGGATCGCCTGCGGGATCGAGAACAGTCCGATCAATGCCACGATAAACGAAATGCCGCCGAACAGGTTGATGTTGCCGAAGGTGAAACGCGGCGTGCCGGTGATGTTGTCCATGCCGACCATCGCCAGCAAAACCCCGATGGACCCGGAGAGCAGGCCGAGGATGGTCGAGCCGCGGGACAGCGAGGCGATGATGGTCAGGCCGAGGACGGCGACCGCGAACAATTCGACCGGCCCGAACTGGAGCGCCACCTGACCGAGAATCGGGGCGACGGTGAGCAGCGCGATACTGCTGATCAGGCCGCCGATGAACGAGGCGACCAACGAGACGCCGAGAGCTTTTCCGGCCAGTCCTTTCTGGGCCATCGGGTAGCCGTCGAGCACGGTGGCGGCGGCCGCCGGGGTACCGGGCGTGCGCAGCAGGATGGCGGCAATCGAGCCTCCGTACATCGCGCCCATGTATAGCGACGCGAGCAGGCTCAGTCCGGAGGCGGTCGGCAGCGGGAAGGTCAGCGGCAGCAGCAGTGCGATAGCCATGGTGGCCGACAGCCCGGGCATGGCCCCGACAAACAGGCCGATGGCGGTGCCAGCAGCGACGAGGATGAGATTGAGCGGCGTCATGACGCCGACGAACCCAGTCATGATTGCATCGAAGATCACGGCAGTTCTCCTTTTCCTATTCCATCAGGCCCATCGGAACGGGGAGGTTGAGAAACAACACGAACAGCAGGTAGACGAAAACGGTGAAACTGACCGCTATCAGCACGATCCATAACAGCCTGGTGGCCCTCAGAAAATAAAGCGCGGCACAGAGGAACAGCGGCGTGGATATGAAATAGCCAAGCGGCTTGATCGTCATCACATAGGCCACCAGCAGGGCGACAAAGACGCCGATGCGGAGCAGGCTCCGCTGTTCCGGCGGTGCAGCGGGGTTGCTGTCACCGGTTCCGGGTTGCGCTGCCGCAGGTGCGGGTTTTCTCAGCAGAATCACCCGCTCGATAATCATCAATACCGACAGTCCCATTACCAGGCCGATCAGCAGTCGCGGCAGCTGATAGGCCGCCTTGCTCATATCCAGGGTATCGACATAGAAAATAATCCCGAGGACACCAACAGCGACAGCGAACAGGATATAGGGAACGAGTTTTTTCATACTGGCCACTCCTGACCCATCGGCACGGGAAAGGCGATTTCCCGTGCCGGCTCTCTGTACTGAAGGAGCTTAATTGGTTTTATACTGATCCTTGACTTCTTCCCAGATCTGCCCGAAAGCCGCTTCCTGTTTTTTCAGGTAGGCGGCATAGTCGTCGCCATATTTGAGGTCAAGGGTCAGCGCCCGCTCGGCAGCGGTTTTCGGGAATTCCGGATCGGTGCCCATGGCCTGGAAGGCCTTGATCAACGCGTCTCTCGCTTCGGCCGGAATGCCTTTCGGGGCGCTGTAGCCGCGGGAAGAACCGGATTGGACGTCATAGCCGATCTCTTTCAAGGTCGGGACGTCGGGGATATTGGGGTTGCGCTCGTCGGCGAACAAGGCCAGTGCCCGCAGATTGCCAGCTTTGATCTGCGGGAATGTGATGCCGAGATTGTTGAAGCTGGCATCGATTTTACCGCCCATAGCTGCCTGCCAGGAAGGACCGTCGCCCTGGAAGGGAACCAGCTGAAACTTGAGACCGGTAGCCTTCTCGACGATCAGGGTCGTGAAGAAGTCGTCGCCCCCGACGCCGGAGTTACCGACGGTCAGCTGGCCCGGTTTTTCCTTGGCTGCGGCCATGAAATCCTGGACGGTCTGGAATGGGCTGTCCTTGCTTACGACGATGATGCCAGGGTCGGTTACGACGTTGGCGATCGGGGTCAATTCTTCAATGTTGTAGGTGATCTCTTTGTTCATGATGTAGTTGGTCATCAACATCGGCGTATTGGTGATCGAGATCGTGTAGCCATCGGGCTTGCTCTGTTTGGTCAGCTGGGTCCAGGCGATGGCGCCGGTGGCACCGGGGATGTACTGGTTGACGAAGGTCTGGCCAATGGCTTTTTCAAGAAACGGCTGGGTCAGCTGTGCCAGCGCATCGCTCCCGCCACCCGGCTTGAAGCCTTGCAGGACCGTGATGGATTTGCTCGGGAAGTCGGCGGCTCCTGCGGATGCGAGCAACATGCTGCCGACGGCAAGAGTGGAAAGAAACAGAGCTGCGAGTTTTTTTGTGTTACCCATTGAGTCCCTCCTCATCGTGTTAGGATCTGTTTTTACGGCTGTAATGCCGTGTTTAAAAAGCCGGCGCCATTCAGGTCGCTGCGGCTGGTTCAGTAACGTGACCCCGTTGGCAGGGGAAGCGTTTTCTCAAAAATCCGGCTGGGTTCTTTCGCGGATCGGCTGCAATACGTCAATCGCGCGTCGCCGATCTCAGTCTTCCAGGCCGGGCATCGTAAAGCCGATGTCATCCAGCGACACCATCAGTTCCTGCTGTTGCGCATTGCTCAGTTCAACGAGCGGCGGCCGCAGGATCGACCAGATCGGGATACCGCTGTACCTCGCCACCGCCGCTTTCATGGCCGCGATCATCGGCAGCCGCTGGAAGATCATCCTCACCCGGTTCAAGCCTGCCTGCTGCTCGTCGGCGTCATCTTGCTGCCAGGTTGCCGCCAGATCAGCAATGGCGCGCGGGTTCACGTTCGCAGTAGCGCTGATGCAGCCCGCCCCGCCGCTGCGCAAGGTGTCGAGCAGGAAGGGCTCAGATCCGGCAAAGACGTCGAATCCCTGCGGCTGAAATCGCTCGAGCATCGCTTTGGTGTTGTTCCAATCACCTGAGCTGTCCTTGATGCCGGCGATGATGCCCGGAAACTCCCTGAGCAGCATGTCAATGAGCGTCAGGGTGATCGGAACCTGGGCGACGGGCGGGATATGGTACAGATAGATGCGCAGCCGGTCATCGGCGACCTGTTCGATCACTTTGGCATAGGCGCGGAACAGCCCCTCATCGCTGAGCCCCTTGTAATAGAACGGCGGCAGCATCAGCACGCCGCCGCAACCCAGTTCGACGGCGCGTTTGGTCAGGATGATCGTGTCCGGGACAGCGCAGCAGCCGGTTCCCGGCATCATCCGCTCGGTCGGCAGGCCCGCGGCGACCAGTGCTTCCAGCAGCGACAGCCGCTCGTCGAGGCTGAGTGAATTGGCTTCAGAGTTGGTTCCGAAAAAGGCCAGGCCAACGTTATTGGATATCAACCAGCGGCATTGTCTGATCAACAGCTCGGCGTTCGGGCTGAGATCCTCGTTGAAAGGGGTTAATACCGGCGAAAGCACACCGGAGTGTCGTTTCTCCTGCGCCATGGTCCCTCCATCTCGGTGCATGGTTCAAAGGTTTCTCGCGGTGATCATGTTAATGGCCCTTTCCGTTCCAGATACATGCGGCGAGACGGTTGCAGATGTTCGACGCACAGCAGAGCCAGTCTTTGTTGATCTCCTGCAGCTAGCGCATCAAGAATCTGGGAGTGCTCGACAACCACTTGCCTCAGGTAATCCTTGCTCGTGGATGTGGTGAATCGCACCAGGTTCGAACGCTTGGCCATATCGTTTATTATTTCTGAAAGGAACTGGTTTCCACACAAGCTGAAGAGCTGCTGGTGAAATGTTTTGTTGGTCGCAACGATGGTCATCATGTCAGATGACTCGACCGCCGCAGCATGGGCCGCACGGATTTTCTCAAGGGTGTTGAAAGCAGGCTGATCGATGGGGAACTGGATCATCAGTGCCGCCTGGCGTTCGAGAATCTCCCTGACGGTATAGAGCTGGTTCACTTCATCCGGGCTGTATTCGCAGACGCTGGCGCCTTTATTGGCCTCTCGAACGACCAGTCCGGCGGCATCCAGTTCCACGATTGCCTGCCGGATGACATGGCGGGTCGTGTCGAATCGTCTGGCCAGCTGCTCCTCGACGAGATGTTCGCGAGGATAGAGTCGACCGATAACGATATCGACCTCAAGGGCCTGAACTATTTCCTGCACTTTAGAAATCGATCGTTTCCTCTGGTCCATGGTTGTAAAGCCTTGATAATAGCCTTTTAGAGCAGCCGGCCCTGGACTGCCCGTTGCCTCTGGAATTACGGAGGATCTGTTGGCTTATGGAAATCACGTTGGCGATACGCAAGCGCCACCAGACGTGATGTCTGGAAGGAGCATATCCGCCACCACGGAATATTGTCAACAATTTATTTCACTATATTGTCGACAATACTTGATGAGACTAATCCTGCTCCGTGCAATGAGCGGCATTTATATGATAGTTCCTGGAAACGAAAGGGCTTGCAAACCGCCTCGAAGGCGATTAACTGATCGCTCTGATTAAAACCAGCCTTGAAAAATTGTCTTTTACCCCGAACGCTGGGTCAGGCATGAACAGTTTAACATCGACACAGCAGAGAAAGGCCTGCGGTAAAATGTTCATGCGTGCCTTGATTTCGAAATACGACCCTAATCCTTCACGGCAGCCTCAATATTGAATCTCTCCAGCATTTCTTCAATCATCGCCCGATGTTCAGGCCTGAACCGATGGAAGGGCTGCTCCATGTAGTCATCACAGACTCCAAGGATGGAAAGACAGCATTTTGTTGCTTTTATGTACTTAGAGGCATATTTGCCTACGGTGTATATTTCCTGAAATTCTTCAATCTTGTTTGAAAGTTGCTGCGCACGTGCAAGATCTCCGGCCATCTTTGCCTCATAACAGCCAACGAACAGTTTCGGATAGACGTTGGCTCCGCCAGATACTCCTCCATCGCCGCCAAGATCCAATGACAGTGACATAAACGCTTCCGGACCGATAAATATCGACCAGTCCGGCCGCAAGGTCTTGAGTTTGCAGATTTCCTTGTAATAGGTGATGTCGCCGCTGGAATCCTTAATCCCGGCAATCCCGTCGAACTCGGCCAGGTATTTGAGTGTTTCGATTTCAAACCAGATTTTGGGGAACCCTCCCGGCCGTCAGCTTACAGGCCAGACGGATCATTTCCCGGCGCAATCCGTAACTCAGGCGCTGGGCCTCACCGGTCGTTCCTAAAACAAAAAGCCCGTGAACTCCCCCGGAAATAACCCGTTCAATCAACCGCTCGAGCCCGTCCCTGTCCAGTTTATCCCTTCCTGCAAGCGGTGTGACAAGCGGTGGAATAATTCCTTTAAATCGTCCCATGACAACCTCCTTTGTCCTGCCGTATCACTATCTAATATGGCGCCGCTCAGCCCGCATAACCGAAAAGTCGCGGCAGCCAGAGCGTTACCCCCGGGAAGAGGATGAGGATGAGCAGCGCCAAAACAAGTACCGCCAGAAAAACCCAGACCTCACGGATGATAGCGGCCAGGGGAATTCGGGTAATTGCATTGAGGACGAACAGCAAAATGCCGTATGGGGGCGTGATCAGGCCGATCATGCAATTTACCACGGCAACGACGCCAAAATGCACCAGGTCGATACCGAGGTCGCTGCAGGTGGGTAAAAACAGAGGGATGATGACGAGGATGAGTGTCGAGGCATCGAGCACGCAGCCCAGCAGCAGAATGATGATATTGACGCCGATCAAAAAAACCAGGGGATGCACCTCGAGGCCGACCAGGGTATGCGCGACCCGGTTGGGAATATTCTCGGAGGCGACCACATAGTTTAGAATGAGGGCGCCGCCAATGACAATTCCGACGGCAGCCGAGGATCGGGCGCTCTCGACCAGGATATGGTAGAGGGTGCCGATCTTCAATACGCGATAGAGAAGTGCAGCCAGCACCAGCGCATAGGCGGCGGCTATGGCGGCGGCTTCGGTGGGCGTTGCCACACCCCCGTAAATCCCATAGAGTAGGATTGCAGGCATTAGCAGGGCGGGGAAGGCCGTGAACGTGTGTTTCGGCAATTCCCGCAGCGGCACCGCTTCTTCCAGAGGAAAATCGCGCCGATGAGCGATCCACCCATTCATTCCCATCAGCACAACGCCCATGAGCAGGCCGGGTATTATTCCGCCCAAGAACAGGTAGCCGATGGAAGCGTTGGAGACCAAGGCATAGAGAACCATGGGGATCGACGGCGGAATGATCGGGCCGATCGTGGCTGAAGCGGCGGTAATGGCGGCGGCATAGCCGGGGGGATAGCGACCGCCGCGGGTCATCATCTCGATGATGATCTTGCCGATACCGGCGGCGTCCGCCACAGCCGAACCTGACATTCCGGAGAAGATCAGGGAGGCGACGATGTTGACATGCCCCAGGCCGCCGCGTAGACGGCCGACGAGGGCCACGCAGAATTTCAGCAGCCGGTCGCTGATGGATCCGGCATTCATGATGTTGGCGGCGACGATGAAGAGCGGTACGGCCAGCAGGACGAAACTGTTATACAGGCCGTCCATGAAGATTTTGCCTATGATGCCGATATCCTGGCCACCTACCGCCAGATAGGTGAAAGAAGCCAGCAGGATGGCATAGGCAATCGGCATGCCGATTCCGGCCAGAACGAAAAGCGAAACCAGGCAAAGCGTAAATTCGAGCGTCATGTCGCGTCTGTTTGGTTCGCTTCTCTCGTGGGTTTGTGGATCATCTCTTCGAAGTGGTGGAGGTCGCTCTCGGCTCCGAAACGAAGGACATGGATGACCCGCCACGCATACCGGCACGCTACTGCGACGAGAAACAGCACATACACCGAATAGATATCGCGCATCCGCACCCAGTCGCCCAGGAGCGCGGACAGCGTCGCCGTCTTCTTCAGTCGCAGAATATAGAACTTGCTCCAGGTCGGTTCCAGGGACCACAAAAACCCCCCGCACACCGCCAGGCCCGTGAAGACTGCGAACCATTTTCGCAGGGAAGGATTGACGTTCAGGTATAGCAGGTCAAAGGTGACGTGGTCCCGTTCCCGGACGATAAAGGAGTTGCAGAAGCAGATGATCCAGACCCAGAGGGCGAGGCAGAATTCGAGGGTCCAGCCGAAATGAGCGGTATCAAGGAAGGGAAAATGCGCCGAGATCCATCCGGCGCGCGCCGTGTAGCGGATGGTGATCTGGAGGATAAAGGTGGCGAACATGGCGGCCATCATCATGGCCGCCATGAATTCGGTGCCCCGGCTTAACCATTTTATGATCGATTTTATGCGGTCTCCCACGGCCAGTTGTTATCGATCAGTTGCCGAGTGCGTTTATCTTCTCCAGCAAACCTTCCGGCCAGGATGCGGCCAGTTCCGAACCGGCATATTGAGCCTGCACGTGTTCACGGAATGCTTTCAGGTCGGGTTCGTATATCTCAAGCCCCTTGTCGCGGAGGAATGCAACCAGTTCTTCCTCTTTTTGAAGCTGCTTTTGACGTCCGCTCTCCGCGGCGGCATCAGCAGCCGCTTGTACGGCAGCCTGCTGCTCCGGGGTCAGTTTGTCCCATACCGCCTTCGAGAAAGCGATATAGTTCAGGTCGACAAGATGGGAGGTCAGGATAATTTGTTTCGTGACTTCGTAGAATTTGGCGTCGACCACAGTCGGCAGCGGGTTGTCCTGACCATCCACCGAGGCGGTTTGTAGCGCGGTATATACTTCGGTGAAGGCCATGGGGGTCGGATTGGCGCCGAGGGCCTTGCCCAGGAACTGCCATGCGTCAGTGCCCGGCATGCGCAGGTTCACGCCGGCGAGGTCCTCTGGCTTCATGACCGTCAGTTCCTCTTTAGACTGGCGCAGATTGACATGACGACGGCCCAGGTACATGACGCTCAGGAGCTTTACACCCAGTTCGTCTTCGACTTTCTTTTTGAAGGGGTCCATCAGCGGATCGTTAAACACCCGCACCTGGTGTGCCGCGTCCTGATGAACATAACCGGTGGCAAAAATCGAAAACTCTGGGAAGAAATTTGCCAGTTCCTGCGCCGATGCGATTGACATCTCCAGATCGCCGGAGGCAATGGCTTCCAGTTCAGACCCTTGGGCAATCAAAGATGAATTGTAATGAGGCTCATAGATCGCGAACTCGGCAACGGCCGGACCGAAGACTTCTTCAAGCGCGACCGAGCGCTGGTCGGTTGCAGAAGCCGGCGTAGACATGCGCAGCTTTACCTTGTCCTGCGCCAGGACGGGTGCGGAGAACAATAAGACCAGGGCAAAAATCAAAAAGGGTGCAAATCGGCGGGCGAATGTGCGTGGCATGGTTTCCTCCTCTGTGGGTGTGTTGGCGAGTTCACTCTGGCAGCTTCCGGGATGGTTGCTAGCCATTGATCTGGAACGGCGGGGTGGTGGCGTACATCAAAACTGCCGCCAGATTTGATAGAACATGTTATTCGCGATGTTGTCAACAGCTTGTTGGAGGATTTCTCCCCGGTTTTCGCTCAGTGCCCGCCCGAAAAGACCAGGGTCTGCACCGGGATCATGAGGGCCTGAATGCGCAGGATCAGCGCATGGGCAAGTCCAACCGCATCGACCATGTGGTAGAAGAGAAACTCCGGGGTAGAGAGTTCGCCGGAGGCGATGAGTCCATGGTTGTCGCTATAGGCGTTGGCGATGCACTTGCTGCCTGGATTGACCCCTTCAAGGCCATTCTCGTACAGGGGCTCCATTCTCACCGTCAAGGTGCCGGGCCGGGCACGATCCTGGAGATCAATCATCTGGTCGGAGGGGCGGAGCTGCCCGGCGGCAATCGAGGGTTGCACGTCGGTCACCACCATCGGAATGGTCTTGAACGGCTTGGAAAGGCAGGTCAGTTCGGCTACCGTCCCCCGCTTCACCACCGGCGAGGCGAGCTGGTTGAACCCGGCCTGGACGGCCTGCAGTCCTGAGCCGCTTCCCTCGGGGATGAGTAGCCCGGCAGCCCGAAACATCGGATTGACAATGTCGCCGGGCTGCAGCATCAACTGCGTCCCCCGGCCGGGTACCTGTGCATAGATCACCGTTTTAGCCAGGTCGATGTTCGCCTGTTCCACCGCATGCTCGGCGGTTTCCTGCCGGGCCGGCTGGCCTATCCCGCACCAGTGACTATTATACACAGAGTGTGCCGTTCTTCATCGGGGGTGCCTGGGGCTGGTCGGCTTTTGCCACTGGCTTGTCGAAGCAGCTGAATCGGTACGTTCTCTACTCGAGGGTGAAAACGATGCGTAACAATGTTTTATCTGGTCTGGTGTTTTTCGCAGCTGCAGGGGTCGCGGTTTTGCCGTTTATCAGCGGCTGCAGTCATGTCAGAGGCTTGCCGGAAGGAGCAGAAGAACTGGCAGGAATCCCGATCACGGATCATCCAAGCGGCTTGAGATTCCCTGGAATGGTTATCTGGCACGATCTGTTGACGCCCGATCTCGCCAAAGCAGCCGGTTTTTACGAAAACCTGTTTGGCTGGCAGATAGAATACCTGGAGCATGCTGCGGTTGTCAGACACCATGGCGAAAGAATTGCCGGAATTGTGGAGGTTCAGCCGACTGGCCGCGGCGCCAGAGGAATCTGGATCCCCTCGGTTTCTGTTGGGGATGTGGATGCTGCCGTCGACCTGGTCGAAGCAAGCGGCGGCAGGCAGCTGAAAGGACCTGTGGAGATGGAAGGCCGCGGCAGAGCGGCCTTGATCAGGGATTTTCAAGGTGCTGACATGGTAGTGCTGACGGCCAGGGGAGGAGACCCCGTCAAGAGCGAGGCAGCGGTGGGGGCGTGGCTGTGGGATGAGGTGTGGACCGCCGACCCCGATAAAACCGGGGCATTCTACCAGAACGTGCTTGGATATGACGACATCTTGCCCGTTAATGAGGGGTATGGCATATTTCTGCATGAGGGAGCTTGGATGGCGGGCATCCGGCACCTGCAGCGGGACAGATACGATCCTCTCTGGGTGCCGGTCGTCAGGGTGGTCGATCCTGCAGCGACCGCCAATCGTGTCGAGGCCCTGGGAGGGGAGGTATTGATTTCACCTGAAGCGGCTCCCGGGGACGGCAATGTCTCCCTGATCGCCGATCCCACCGGCACCATGCTGCTCATTCAACGCTGGCCTTCACCATAAGTTCGCGGGAGAAGATGATCATGAAACGAGCTCTGAAATTATCGTCTGTCTGTGTTTGCCTCTATGCGGCCCTATTCCTTGCCGGTTGCGGCGACGCGCTGTATGGTCCGGCATCGGGTTCCGTTGGATATGGTTTGTACCATGGCTATGATTACCCCTATCATCGATATGGGCCGTATTATTACGACGACAGAGACGTTCGTGTCGATCGAGATGCGGTGCAGCAGAGACGACAGCAGTGGGAACAGAACAGTCCGGCACGCCGGCAGAACTTTCAGGCGGCGCGATCGCGTGCGGCAAGCATGGGAAGGCCTGCGGGGATGCGGGGAAGAGGCGGCAGAAGGTAATCCGGGACAACATGCCTTGTCCGGCTGCATATCCTAGCGGAAGGGGCGGAGGTTGTTGACAACGATGCCCGATATATGGTGTTCCGACTCCGCGGCTAATCCATCAAAAGCGCCGGCAGCCAGAGGCTGAGGGCCGGGATATAGGTGACCATCATCAGGGTGATCAGATTAGCCAGCAGGAACGGCAGGGCGGCCCTGAAAATCCTGCCGATCCGGACCTTGGAGATGGCCGAGCAGACGTTGAGGCACATGCCCACAGGCGGTGTCACCAGACCCACGGCCAGCCCGGAAATCAGGATAACGCCGAATTGGAGACCGTTGATTCCCAGCAGTTTCATCGCCGGCAGGAAGACCGGGGTGAGCAGCAGGATGGCCGGACTCACATCGACAAACGTGCCGACCAGCAGGATGATCACCAGGACCACGAAAAGGATCAGGAACACCGGGAGGTGGAGCCCGGAGACGAACATTGCCAGGGACTGGGGAACCCGCTCCAGGGCAAGGATCCAGACGTAGAGCTTGGATAGGGCGATGATGATCATCACTGTGGCGCTGGTCTGAATGGCGTCCCGCAGCAGTTTGGGAATCGCTTTCGGCTCCAGTTCCCGGATCAGCACGAGTCCGACAAAGAAGGTGTAGAGCACACCGAGACCTGCGGACTCGGTCGCCGTGGCCAGGCCGAGCACCACGGCGCCGACCACGAACACCGGCATGATCAGTGCCGGGAACGCCTTTCGAGCGAGGGTGACTTTTTCCCCAGCAGTCAGCTCGATGTTCTCTTTCGGATACCTTTTATAATAGGAAACACCGATCGTAATCACCAGCATCAGGAGCCCGATCATCACTCCCGGAATCAGGCCGCCCAGAAACAGGCGGCCGACACTCTCCTCTGAGATATAGGCATAGATCACCATCGGTACACTGGGCGGAATGATCATCCCCATGGTCGATGAGGCCACGGTGATGCCGCTGGCAAACTCGAGGGTATATCCCTTCCGGTGCATTTCCGGAATCAGCACGGCACCGACCGAGGCGGTGTCTGAGACCGAGGATCCGGAGATGCCCCCGAAGATCATGCTGGCAATCACGTTGACCAGCCCCAGGCCGCCCCGCAACCTGCCCACGAACAGCAGGCTGAAATCGATCAGCCGGGCCGTAATGCCGCCGGAATTCATCAGCAGTCCCATGAATACGAAAAGCGGCATGGCGATCATCGCATAGGAATTCATCCCGGCAAACAGCCGTGCCGGAAGGATTGACAGCAGTTCCGGATGGACCGCCCAGAAGTAAGCCAGGGCCGAGAGACCGAGCGAATAAGCGATCGGAACACCGAGTATGAGGAACAAGAGCAGACTGGCCAGCAGAATCAGCATGGCCCGTCTCCCTGCGACGGCTTGTCATCTCTGATGCCCATGAAAACCATCACCAGGCAGTAGGCGATAACCAGGCTGCAGCCGATCGGCACGCTGGCCTGGAATATCCACTCGGGGACCCTCATCACCGGAGACTCGTTGGAACCGACCTTGCTGATCCAGCGAATCGAATAGAAAATCATCACCCCGTTGAGGAAGGCGACGAGCAGATGCACGAGCGCATCGCTGATTCGCCGCAGGGCGTCCGGCAGCTTCTCGACCAGGTAGCTGATGTTGATATGCTGCCGGCGCCGCACCGCTACTGCGGCGCCGATCGAAGTGGTGTAGATGAACAGTCCTTCCATCAGTTCGTTGCCGAAGAGGATGGATTCGTTGAAGCCATAGCGCAGGACCACCTGCAGAATGGTGATCACCAGGATTATCGCGAAAAACGAGGTGATGACCGCGTCAAGCAGCAGGGCCAGAAGGTCTGCCAGCCGTTTCAGCGACTCCATGGTTACTCCGCCGTGCCGCTGCCCTGCGCAGCCGTCCGCCAGGGTGGGCGTCGAGCGCCGTATTGACCGTTCATATTCTGTTTGCCGTTACATGCCTTTTGCTATCTTCTGGGCGGCCTTGATGTCGTCCCAGGAAAAATAGCCGTCATCCACATACTTCTGCCAGACCGGTTTCGCCGCCTCGGCGAATTTGGCGGTTACTTCCGGGGTCAGGGTGTTGGTTTCAAGCTTGGATTGGAGCAGGGTGAAATAGTTGTTCTCCGAGTTCAGCCAGATGGTGTCGCTATAGATCATCGCCGCCTTCGCTGAGGCATCGAAAATATGCTTGAGGTCGTCCGGCAAGGATTGGTACCAGTCCGGGTTCACATAAAAGGGATCCGGATGAATCTGCCAGTTGACCACCGAGAGGTATTTCTGAGCTTCGTAAAACTTCATGTCCACGGTGTTGGAGAAGGGGTTTTCCTGGCCGTCCACGACGTTTGATTTCAACGCCATGTAGGTTTCTGTATAGGCTATCATCTGCGGGTTGGCGCCCAGGGTCTCGAAGGTCTTGATGGTCATATCGATGGGTGGTGTCCGCATCTTCAAACCTTTGAGATCCTCCGGAGTCTTTATCGGCCGCACGTTGTTGGTGATGTTGCGAAATCCTCCGGCCACGCCGCAGGCCGGGATATAGAACCCGTTGGCTTTGGCGTCCTCGTTTACCTTGGCTCCGAACTCGCCGCGCATCAGCTTCAGGACCTGGTCGGTATTGTCGAAGAAAAACGGCAGGGTGTAGAGCAGGTACATCTTGTTGGCACGTTCGAACAGACCGCCGCGGCAGCCCTGCAATTCACCGGTTTTGACCATGTCCAGTACTTCGGCTTCCTTGCCCAGTACGCCGGAGGTGTAGAGTTCGACCTTGATCCTGCCGCCCGAGGCTCCTTCCACCAGGTCCTTGAAAAAATACATGGACACCGATCGTGGATGGGTGTCGGATTGAGAGTTTGAATATTTGAAAATATACGAGTCTGAAGCCATAGCCTGTGCGACCGGCAGCAGCACAATCAATCCCATAATTGTCAGCAGTCCGGCCATTACTCTGTTTTTCATGTCGATTCCTCCTTTGCTTTCAAGGTGATTATGGTACGGCAGCGTTGCTGCCGCCTAACGATCTGGATATCGAGGCCGCATACCGGGTGATCGCGGCGATTTCCGGTTCCAGGCCACGGTCGTCGTTCAGGTAGGCGGGAAAGGTGAGGCTGATGGCGCCCCGCAGCTTCCGGTCGAAATCGAAAACAGGAGCCGCCACGCAGATGATCCCCCTGGTGATTTCCTCGTTGTCCACCGCATAGCCCCGTTCGGCAGACAGAGCCAGTTCCCTGCGGAGGTCGTCGGGATCGGTGATGGTTCGTTCGGTTTCGGCCTTGAGCGGCTGCCTGATCATCCGCTCGAAGGTGTCGGACGGCGAGCAGGCCAGCAATATTTTCCCGAGACCGGTGCAGTGCAGCGGAAACGGCCGGCCGATTTCCGAGAAGAGTTTGATGCCGTAATCGCGCGACTCGACTTTATCCAGGAAGATGCCCCGGGTATCGTCGAGTATTCCGAAATTGGCCGTATGTTCTGTGTCCTGATGGAGTTCCAGCAGATACGGATGAATGTGATCACGCAGGGTGAAATTGGCAGTTACCTCGGCTCCGAGGGTGGCGAAGCGCATGCTTCCACAATATCGCTTGGTGGCTGGGTCGAAATTCAGGTAACCAAGCTCGACAAGGCCTTTGAGAAGGCGATGAACGGTCGATCTCGGCAGCTCAGAGTCACGGATTATCTCGGAATAGGTCACCCCGCGGCCCTGACTGCCGATCACCGTTTCTATAACGGTGAACACTTTGCT
>JAJDNR010000068.1 GCA_022340565.1 Desulfofustis sp. | reverse complement strand
ATACGGTTGTCGCTCAGATCATGAATATATGCTGACACGTTAAGACCATCGACCATGTTTTACCATCTGCTCTATCCGCTGCACACCACCTTTATCGGCTTCAACGTTTTCAGATACATCACCTTCCGCTCGATTCTCGCGGCAATCACCGCCTTTCTGATCGTGATCCTGTTCGGCAACTGGTTCATCAGGACCATGAAACGGCGGCAGATCGGCCAGGTAATACGCGACGACGGACCGGAGACTCACATGGCCAAAAAGGGTGTCCCGACCATGGGCGGGCTGCTGATCCTCTCCGCTATCGTCGGGTCCTCCTTTCTGTGGGCGCGGCTCGACAATGCATATGTCTGGCTGACCATGGCGATTACCGTGTTCTTCGGCTTCATCGGAGCCCTGGACGATTACCGCAAGGTCAGCAAGAGCAGCAGCGCCGGCCTCAGCGCCAGGGGAAAACTGGTGTTGCAGCTGGTCGGTGCGCTCACCATAGGACTGTTCATCTTCAATCTTCCCGGCTTCGACGGTCACCTGGCATTCCCCTTTCTAAAAAATTTCAGACCCGACCTGGGATGGTTTTACGTGGTCTTTGCGGTTCTCGTGATCGTCGGCGCATCCAATGCGGTGAACCTGACCGACGGCCTCGACGGCCTGGCCACCGGACCGACGGTGGTATCGGCCGCGGTATATCTGGTCTTCTCCTATATCGCCGGCAATATCGTCATAGCCGAATATCTCCAGGTCCACTATGTGGCGGGCAGCGGAGAACTGGCGGTGTTCTGCGGCGCGATGGTCGGGGGGTGCCTGGGTTTTCTGTGGTTCAACGCCTATCCGGCCCAGGTCTTCATGGGCGACGTCGGTTCGCTGTCACTGGGAGGTGCGCTGGGCACCATCGCGATCATTATCAAACAGGAGATCCTGCTGGCGATAGTCGGCGGAATCTTCGTGATGGAAGCGCTTTCGGTGATCATGCAGGTCGGCTATTTCAAGATGACCCACGGCAGGCGGATATTTCTGATGGCGCCATTCCACCACCATTTTGAAAAGAAGGGCTGGCATGAATCGAAGGTGGTCGTACGGTTCTGGATCGTATCGATCATCCTCGGTTTCCTGGCCATTGCAACCTTGAAATTGAGATGATGGCACGGCAGCGAGCGGATGGTGAGACATATGACGACCGGCGGTTTCTGCCAAGCCATTCCGACTACGCGCCGAAACGACTTGAAGAGGCGGTCTGTTGCTCGTCAACGAGGTGTGAACCAGGGAGGAGACCATGACGTATCTTATTCTTGCGTGGATATCGGCAAGTATCGGCTTTGTGCTCGGTGCCGTATGGGCGGGTTTGGGCATGAAAAATAAACAGCTCGATGAACGCATCGCCGGTACGGTCGACGAGTCGTATTCCAAGGCGCAGCGGCGCAGCGTCATAATTGAATGATATCTGTTTCAAGCCAGAGCTGCGGGGATACCCGGACCATGAGGCTTGACAAGACCTCGGTGCAGACCGTGGCGGTGGTCGGCTTCGGACGGGCAGGACAGGCCATGGTCCGCTACCTGCATGGACATGGAGTTCGAGTGCTGGTGTCCGACATGCGGACCAGCTCGAATTTTGGTGCCGAGGAGAGGCATCTGCTGGATCGCTGCGTCGCCGGTTTCGAAGGAGGCGGCCACAGCAGCGGTTTCCTGGGACAGGCCGAGACCGTGGTGGTCAGTCCGGGGGTAGACCATCATCACCCGGTTTTTGAGGAACTCAGGCAATCGGGTATTGCCATCGTCGGAGAACTTGCACTGGCCGCCGGAAGCTTCACCTCGCCGGTGGTCGCGGTCACCGGCACCAATGGCAAGACCACGGTCACCGAGCTGATCGGCTCCATGTTCAGAGCCGCGGGCAAAAAGAGTTTTGTCGGCGGCAATATCGGTACCCCGATCGGCGAGTACTTGATATCTGATGAAGATTTCGAAGTGGCGGTGCTGGAAGTGTCGAGCTTCCAGCTCGACGTGTGCGGCTCCTTCACGCCCGATGTCGGCATCGTGCTGAATATTACCCCTGACCATCTGGACCGGCACGGCACACTCGAGCATTATGGTGCCGCCAAGATGAAGATGTTTCGCAGCGGAAGCGGGACCATCGGGGTGATCAACGGCGACGACGTGCTCTGCGAAAGATTTGCGGGAGCTATCGAAGACCAGCGCTGGATGCGGTTCGGTCATGATGGGAATTTCGACGCGGTGATCGATGGCAGCCGGATTCGCCTCAAGAACGGAAGGAGCTATGAGCTTGCAGGTTCCAGGCTCGACAATCTCTCGGGCCGGCTCAACAGTAGCGCTGCGCTGCTGGCCGTCGCTCCGTTCAACCTCGACCCTGACTGCCTGCAGCGGGTGCTGCAGCAGTTCGAACCGGGCGAGCATCGGCTCCAGAAGATCGCCCGCGTCGACGGCGTCACCTATATCAACGATTCGAAGGCCACCAATACCGGGGCGGTGATCAACGCGATTCGCCAGATCGGCAGCGGGATCATTCTGATCGCCGGCGGTCGCGACAAGGGCGACGACTACCGGCTGCTCAGGGACAGCGTCGCCGCCCATGTCAAGCACCTCGTGCTGATCGGCGAAGCCGCAGCCGAACTCGGCAGGATTCTCGGGGACCTTGCTCCGGTCGATTTTCCGGCGACCCTGGAAGCGGCAGTAGCGCTGGCACAGGCCGTCTCGGAACCCGGCGATACGGTTCTGCTGTCGCCGGCCTGTGCGAGTTTTGACATGTTCGATGACTACCGGCATCGAGGCCGGTGTTTTGCAGAGGCCGTGCTCAGGCTTGGCCCTGCGGACCATGCCCAGCAGATGGCGGAGACCAAGAGATGAGTGCAGCCGCAGCCGGACATAAGGGGCTGCGGCTGCTGATCACCGGCGGCGGGACCGGCGGCCACCTGTTCCCGGCGGTGGCCACGGCAGAATACCTTTTGCAGTCGGGGCCGGGAAGCCATGTCCTGTTCATCGGCACGACCCGCAGGCTAGACCGGGACACCCTGGAGCGCTATGGTTTTACGGTGAAGACCATCCACTCACACGGATTCAAAGGCAAGAACCTGGCTGAGTTGGTCAAGGCACTGCTGGTTCTGCCCGTTTCGCTGCTGGAATCATGTGTTCATATCCTCGCCTTCAAACCGGACGTGGTGATGGGCGTCGGCGGCTACGTCACCGGCCCGGTGATCGCCGCCGCCTGGCTGCTGCGCCGGCCGACCATCGTTCACGAGCAGAATTCGGTGCCGGGACTGGCCAACCGCAAGCTCGGAAAACTGGTGGACAGGGTGTGCCTGTCGCTTCCCCAGAGCGAGGCCTATTTCCCATCGGCAAGGGCCGTGCTTACCGGTAATCCGGTCAGGAACAGCATCATAGAACTGGGCGGGCAAGAGCCCCACAGCCACGGCAGAAGGACGCTTGCGGTGCTCGGGGGCAGTCAGGGGGCCCATGCGGTCAACCAGCTGGTGGTCGATGCGGTCAGACAGCATGTCGAACGTTTTTCAGAGATGGCGATCATCCACCAGACCGGACCTGACGATGAGGCGATGGTCAAGCAGGCCTATGAGGAACTGGGGATCGACCACCGGGTTGCCGCCTTTTTTAACGACATGGCCGAAATATACCGGCTGGCGGATATGCTCGTATCGCGGGCGGGGGCGACGACGCTGGCGGAGATCGCGGTGGTCGGCAAGCCGGCGATCCTGATTCCGTATCCCTATGCCGCCGACGGCCACCAGACCAAAAACTCCATCTGGTATACGGACAGCGGCGCCGCGGTGATGTTCGAACAGCACGACATCGACGGCCGGCGGCTGGGGGAGGAAATCCTGGCCATCGCCTTCGATGAACAGAGATACCATAGGATGGCCCGGGCCATGAAATCACTGGCAATTACCGATGCAGCCGGGCGCATTGTCGCGATCTGCCGGGAATTGTCGGAGCAGAAACACCATGTATCGTAAAACCAAACACATCCATTTTGTCGGCATCGGGGGTATCGGTATGAGCGGCATCGCCGAACTGCTGGCCAATCTCGGCTACAAGGTGTCGGGTTCGGATCTGAGCAGCTCGAAAATAACGGAGCGTCTCGGCGAACTCGGCTGCATCATCCATCACGGTCATGATCGAAGCTGGATAGAAGGGGCCGATGTGATTGTCGCCTCGTCGGCCATCGGCGATACCAATCCGGAAATCCTGGCAGCCCGGGAGCAGAACATCCCGGTGGTAATGCGGGCCGAGATGCTCTCCGAACTGATGCGGCTGAAGAAATACGGCATCGCCGTCGCCGGCAGCCACGGCAAGACATCGACCACCTCGATGGTGAGTTGGATCATGGCAAAGGGAGGGCTCGACCCTACCATCGTGGTCGGCGGCAAGGTCGACTGCCTCGGGGGCAATGCCAAGCTCGGCGACGGTGAGTTTCTGGTAGCCGAAGCCGACGAGAGCGACGGCTCGTTTCTGAAACTGTCGCCGGTCATCGAGGTGGTGACCAATATCGATTTCGAACATCCCGACTACTACCGTGATATCGAGCACGTGAAGGAAACCTTTCTGGCCTTCATCGAGAAGGTCCCGTTTTACGGGGCGGTTATCATCTGCCTCGATGACGAGCGCATTGCCGAACTGCTGCCGTTGATCAGCAGGCGGGTCATCACCTACGGGCTGACCCGGCAGTCCAATGTCTATGCCGAAAATATTTCCTACGGGGACGGCCGCAGCCGTTTCGACGTGTATGTCGACGGCACCGGGCTTGGTGCGGTGAGCATCGCCCAGCCGGGAATGCACAATGTATACAACGCGCTGGCTTCGATTTCGGTGGCGCTGGAGTTGGAGATCGAATTCCCGGTGATTGCCGATGCGCTGGCCACCTTTGCCGGTGTTCAGAGGCGGCTGCAGGTCAAAGGGGAGGCTGCAGGAATAACGGTGGTCGACGACTACGGGCATCACCCCACCGAGATCCGGGCGACTCTTGCCGCAGCAAAGCAGGCCTGGCCGGACAAGCGGCTGGTGGTGCTCTTTCAGCCCCACCGCTACAGCCGCACCCGGGGACTGTTCAACGAGTTTCAGACCTGTTTTCACCTGGCCGATCAACTCGTGCTCACTGACATCTATGCGGCCAGCGAGCAGCCGATCGACGGAATCGACAGTGTGGTGCTGCTCGACAAGATACGGCAGCACGGTCAGCGCAATGCCTCCTATGTGTCCGACGTCGGCGAACTGGCGGCGGCGGTGGTCGACAGCCTGCAGCCGGGCGATCTGGTGTTGACCCTGGGCGCCGGAAATATCGTCGGCGCCGGTGAGGATCTGCTGATCCTGCTTGAAAAGAAGAGATATGAATAAATCGATGAGCTCCTCCCAGCAAGCAGTGCTGACCGGGGCGGTCAGAGGGAAGATCCAGTGGGATGCGCCGCTGTCGGCGTGGACCACCTACCGGATCGGCGGGCCCGCTGATGCCCTGGTCACACTGCTTGATGCCGTCGATCTGCAGGCGGCCCTGGCCTTCTGCCGCCGCGAGCGCGTGGCGTGGAAAGTCCTGGGGCGGGGCTCGAATGTGCTCGCTCCCGATGAAGGATTTCGCGGCGTCGTGATGATCCTGGGAGATGGTTTCAAAAAGATCCGCGTCAACAGGAAACTTGACAGCCACCGGGTTGCGGTGCATGCCGGAGCCGCGGTGGGCATGACCCGGCTGGCGAACTGGTGCCGCTCTGAGGGGCTGGCCGGGTTTGAGTTTGCTGCCGGAATTCCGGGCAGCGTCGGCGGCGGAACCGTGGTGAACGCCGGTGCGTGGGGACGTTCGATGGCAGACGTGATTGATGCGATCGAAATTACCGATGAGTTAAAAAGGGAAATTGTTCGTGCAAAAAACCTCACTTTCAGGTATCGCAAATGCGATTGTTCCGAGCTTGAAAAAAACGCGTCCGTGATTATCGAAGTTGTTCTCAATCTGTCCCCCGGAGACCCCCAGAGAATTGGTGTGACGATGCGCGATCTGCAGGCCCTTCGCAGGGACCGGCAGCCGCAGGGGCTGCCGTGCGCCGGCTCGGTCTTCAAGAATCCCATCGGGGCCAGCGCCGGCAAGCTGATCGACGACGCCGGCCTGAAAGGAATGCGGGTGGGGGATGCACAGGTGTCGGAGACGCATGCCAATTTCATCGTCAATTGCGGCACCGCGTCGGCCCGCGACGTACAGTCGCTGATCGCAGAAATACAGCGCCGGGTGTTGAACGACAGCGGCATCGCCCTGGAACCTGAAATAGAGATCCTTTAGCCCGTACCATGAAGCTGATAGAACGACTCAAACAGATCTTCACCCCGAAGAAGAAAAACCGGTTCAGCGCTCCCGGCGTTGAAACCGGACGAGTCACCTTCAGGTTCGACGAGCGTGAGAAGCGGCAGCACCGGACCCTGTTGAAAAAACTGAACCACTACTGGACCGCCGGAGGCAGTCATCGCAGTCAGCCATATCACGCCGAAAAGAAATCGACGATCCTCAGAAAAGTCCTGCTGGTCTGCTGCCTCCTCTCGGCACTGGTGCTGTTCCAGCAGAAGGGGGGGATCGGGCTGTTCTCCATCCTCCTGCAGGATATCGATTATTTCCGGTTGACCGCCGTGGAAATCGAGGGCTGCCGCAACTCGACCCCCGACGAGATTAGAAAGGCGTCTGGAATCACCATCAGCTCATCGATGTTTTCGGTTGATGAAGAGCTGGTCAGCAGGAAGGTAAAAATGCAGAGCCTCTGGATAGACCGGGTTTCGGTGACACGGCGGTGGCCCGATACCGTGGTGCTCAAGGTCGAGGAATACGAACCCTATGCGCTGATCGCGGTGGGAGACAGCGCGGCGGCGGCGCTCTACTACCTCGACCGGCACGGCAACCGGTTCATCAAGACGGATTACGGCATGGACCTCGATTATCCGGTGATAACCGGACTCGAGCATGAAACCGACCCGGTGCGAATGGTTCAGCATTTGCGTGCACCGCTCGACCTGCTCAAACTGGTCGGTTCCAACAATCCCAATCTGCCGATCCAGTCGATTTCGGAGGTGCACGTCGGTGACGAGGATGGCATGATCCTCTATCTGGTCGAACATCCATTTCCGATCTTTTTCGGGGACGGCGAGATCAGACAGAAATACTATCGGCTGAGGAAAGTGCTCGAGATGCTCTACAAACCGAAGAAAACGGGAATGGACATAGGCGGGGTCGCCTATATAAAGATGGATTATCTACAGGACAAAGTGATTGTCGGTTACAGCGAATCATGATGAGTTTAGCGAAGGGAAAAAACAAAGACAAGGACATGGACGTGGACGTAAATGTGGACGTGGATGTCGAGCCCGCGGATGAGCATAAAAGAGACGTCAGAGGCACCCTGGTGGTCGGTCTCGACATCGGTACCACCAAGATCTGCTGCGTGGTCGGCGAGGTATTTGAGGACGCCGTCGACATCATCGGGGTCGGCACCACACCGTCGCTGGGCATGCGCAAGGGGGTGGTAGTCAACATCGAGAGCACCGTCGCGTCGATCCGCAAGGCGGTGAAGATAGCCGAAGACATCGCGGGCTGCGATCTCGAGTCGGTCTACGTCGGCATCGCCGGCAACCACATCAAGGGGTTCAACAGCCCTGGAATTCTCGCCATCAACAATCGCGAAATCAAACAGGCCGATATCCAGGAGGTGATCACCGCGGCGCAGACGGTGAAGATTTCGGAGAACCAGCGGGTCATCCACGTGCTGCCGCAGGAGTACATGGTCGATGATCATACCGGCATCCAGAACCCGCTCGGCATGACCGGTGTCAGGCTGGTCACCAACGTCCATATCGTGACCGCCGACATCGGAGCGGTTCACAATCTGGTCACCTGCTGTAACAAGGCGGGTCTCGAGGTGGCAGATCTGGTGCTCGAATCGATCGCCTCGTCGAAAGCGGTACTGACCCAGGACGAGATGGATCTGGGCGTGGTGCTGGTCGACATCGGCGGCGGCACCACCGACATCGCGGTCTTCTACGAGGGGACGATCAGACACACCTGCGAACTGGGGCTCGGCGGCCACAACCTGACAAATGATCTGTCCGTAGGGCTGCGCACGCCGCTGGCCGACGCCGAGCGACTCAAGGAGGACTTCGGCAGTGCCCTGTCGTCGGTGGTCAAGCCGAATCACGTGGTCGACGTGCCGTCCGTCGGCGACCGAGAGCCCCGGCGGGTAACCCAGAAGGTGCTGGTCGACATCATCGAGGCGCGCATGGTTGAGATCCTCGAGATGGTGAACCGGGAACTGCTGGTGTCGGGACAGAAGAACCGGGTCAATGCAGGAGTCGTTCTGACCGGCGGAACCGCCCTGCTGGTCAACCTCGTGGACCTGGCCGAGCAGATTTTCGATCTGCCGGTACGGGTCGGATATCCGAGCAGAATCGGCGGCAGGGCGGACGACGTGTACACCCCCAGATGCACCACCGCGGTCGGCCTGGTGATGTACGGCCGGGACCATCAGTTGAACAGGTTCGACAAGGAAGGGGGAATGATGCATAAGATGAGAGGGTTGTTCAAAAAAATCATGTAACCGGGGACTTTTTTGTTTATGCGGGCGGGTTGAGATGCTATAGTTTTACAGCTTGTGGATTTGCCACAGTTCCCGCCCTAACTGTCTAGAATAAAAAGGTATCAAGGGAGATCGGCATGCCGTTCAGAATGGCTGAGACAGAGAGTGTCGCGGTAGTGAAGGTAATCGGTATCGGCGGTGGTGGCGGCAACGCCATCAACACCATGGTCGACAACCGGCTGCAGGGGGTTCAGTTCATCGTCGCAAACACCGATAAGCAGGCCCTGGATCAGTCCAAGGCAGATATCTGCCTGCAGCTCGGACCGAGCATCACCAAAGGGCTCGGTGCGGGCGCCGATCCCGATATCGGGACGCAGTCCGCGCACGAGTCGATCGACGAGTTGAAAGAGTCCCTGGCAGGGAGCGATATGGTGTTTATCACCGCGGGGCTGGGCGGCGGCACCGGCACCGGCGCGGCGCCGGTGGTTGCGAAGATCAGCAAGGAACTCGGAGCCCTGACCGTGGCCGTGGTTACCAAACCGTTCAGCTTCGAGGGCCGAAACCGTCAGCGCAACGCCGAGCACGGCTGGCAGGAGCTGCACAAGTATGCCGATACCATCATCACCGTACCCAACGACCGGTTACTCCGGCTCATGCAGAAAACATCCAAACTGTCCGACATGCTCTCTTTGGCCGATACGGTGCTGCTGCAGGCGGTGAAGGGGATTACCGATCTGATCAATGTGCCGGGACTGATCAATGCCGACTTTGCCGATCTGCGCACGGTCATGAAAGAGGTCGGACCGGCGATCATGGGCTCCGCGTCGGCGGTCGGTGAGCATCGCGCCTCCGAGGCGGCCAAGCGGGCCATCGACAATCAGCTGCTCGAGGATGTCGGCATTGACGGCGCCCGCGGTCTGCTGATCAATATTTCCGCAACCCGGGATTCATTCACCATGGCCGAGTTCATGGAAGCCTCGGCGTTGATCCAGGAAAAGGTGGACGAGGATGCCAGGGTCGTGATCGGCGCGCTTTATGACGACAGCCTCGGCGATGCGCTGCACGTGACGGTGATCGCCACGGGCGTCGGCAATGTCAGCTCCAGCGAACGAACCATTGCCCAGGTCGACGATCTGCCGCATAAACAGCGCCATGAAGTTCCGGCCAGACAACCTCAGCCGCAGCCGCTGCCGCAGCCGCGTACGATCGAACCGGTGCGTGCCCATCAACCGGTGCAGTCGGAGGCTGATCGGCAGCAGCCATTCAAACCTGCACCGGCCAACAAGATCACCCGGGCCACGGTGCTGCCCGGATCGAATTTCGATGCGTTCGACAATTTCGGACCGACCCGCGGATCCCGCGGGTACGATAAAGATGAGCCGAAACGTGACGAACGGTTGAGCGAAGACTACCTGGAAACACCGACCTATCTCCGCAAAAAGGCGAATTAGAGAACGGTGGACGCTGCAGCTTTTTGGATCGGAAAAAACCCTTAAAACCGCGTAAGATTTCCCCTACCCCGGCCCTCACCAGAACGGACCTGCTCGACCTGGAACGGGGCGCCTTCCAGAAAAAGTGGACGGGCCGGCTCCCCATCGGCCTGCTGTATCCCAACTCCTACCGGGTCGGCATGTCAAGCCTCGGTTTTCAACTCGTGTACCGGCTGCTCAACGAGTATGACGAAATCGCCTGCGAGCGGATCTTCATGCCGGATCCCGGACAGCCCATCCTGTCCATGGAAACCGGCAGAACGCCGGCAGACTTCCCGCTGATCTTCTGTTCGGTGAGTTTCGAGCATGATTATCTCAACATCGCCCGGTTTTTCAGGCTGGCCGGGATCGAACCGTTTGCGGCAGATCGACATGGGGAGATCCGGCCGGGGCGGCCGCTGGTCGTGTGCGGCGGGGTCGCTGCCTTCATGAACCCGGAACCGCTGGCTCCGTTCATGGACCTGTTCGTGGTCGGCGAGGCCGAACCGCTGCTTCCCGAGCTGATCGGCGCGCTTGGGACTGCTGATTTGGGGGACCGGACGGGTCTGCTTTACCAGTTGAACCGGGATATCCGGGGATTTTACGTACCGTCGCTCTATCAGCCCCGTTACGATGACCAAAACCGTTTCGAAACCTTCGAGTCGCCCCCGGACCTACCGCACCGGATCAGCCGGATCGGTCTCACCGATACCGGTCGGGCCGGTCATTCGGAGCTGCTCACCGGTGAAACGGAATTCGCGGATCTGTACCTTACCGAGCTGGGCAGAGGCTGCTCCCGGGGCTGCCGGTTCTGCACCGCCGGCTTCGTTTACCGGCCGCCGCGGCTGTGGGATACCGATGCGATCCTGGCGGGTCTTGCGGAGCGGCCGGACGGCGTCGCCCGGGTCGGTCTGCTCGGTATGGAGATGACCGGCCACGACACCCTCGATCTGGTTGCCGGCCGGCTCGGCTCCGAGGGCTGCGCGCTGTCTTTTTCATCGCTGCGTGCCGACCGCATTTCCGACCGGCTGCTCGAACTGCTCAGCGAAAGCAACCTGAAAAGTGTGGCAATCGCCCCGGACGGGGCATCCGAGCGGCTGCGCCGGGTGATCAACAAGCAGCTCAATGAGGCCGATTTGATTGCTGCAGCCGACAGGCTGACCCGGGCCGGGCTGCGCCGGATCAAGCTCTACCTGATGATCGGCCTGCCCACCGAGACAGACGGCGACCTCGAGGAATTCGTGCAGCTGGTGGCGCGGATGCAGGAATCGATGAAGCTTACCGGCCGTAAGCGGGGATGGCTGAGCGGCCTGAGCATCTCAGTGAACAGTTTCGTGCCCAAGCCGTGGACGCCGTTTCAGTACCACCCCTACGGGTCGTCGCAGCGGCTCGAACCGGAAGCGGTCATTTCCGGTGCCGAGGCCACGGGGACCTTGAAAGCCAGAATCAAACGGTTACGCAAACAATTTGCATCCGTCGCCAATCTGCGGATCAAATTTGACAGCCCCGATCAGGCGCTGTTCCAGGCCGTGCTCGCCCGCGGTGATCGACGACTCGCGCCGCTCTTGCTGAATATGGCCGACTCGGGTATATCCTTCAGGCAGGCCTTGAAACGTCAGGGACTCTCGGAACGGCTATACGCTACGAGGCAGTACGACAGGGAGAGCGGGCTGCCGTGGTCGATAATCGATCACTCGATCAGTGACGGATATCTGTGGACGGAGTACTGCCGCTCGTTCCAGGAAAAATCTACACCGCCCTGCGATACCAGGGTCTGCAGGCGGTGCGGGGTATGCAATGACCAGGCGTGACGGGGAAAACAAAGATGCCGGTACGGACCGGCAACGGCGAATGGATGCAGGGATGCTGTCCTTTGCACTGGTTAAATACTTTTCGTTCACCGCGCTCGGGGTGTTTCTCATATTTACCCTGCTGCTTTCCTGGATTATCTCCAATCATGCCAAGAACGTGATGCTCCAGCAGAGCGAGGATTACTCGATGCTGCTGGCGGGCAATCTCAATCAGCAGGTGTTCCGCCGATTCGTTTTGCCGGCGGTGGTCAGGTACGGGCAGATTGCGCTGCGCAATCCCGACCAGTTCGAATATCTCGACAAGATCATCACCGGACTCGTGCAGGGACTGGAGATCGATGAGGTGACCATATACGATTCCAGTGAAAACGTGATTTCCTATTCGACCGATCCGGAACTGGTCGGCACACGCGACCGCGGCGGCATCGAGTATGAGCGCGCTCTGCAGGGCGACGCCAACTCACGCTTCAGCTACAGCGGCTCGATGTGGACCCTGCTGTCCCCGACCCCCCAGATCAGCTGCCAGCTCAAGACCTTTATCCCCTTCAGACAGGTAAAGGAGAGCGGTGCGGCGGGTGACGCGATCATGGGGGTTATCGAGATCGGCAAGGACCTTTCCAAGGATTACACCGCAATTCTCAGACTGCAGGCCCGGATCATCATGGTTTCCTCGGTGATCATGCTGGTTTTGTTCCTGGTGCTGCGGACTATCGTGTCGAGGGCGGGAGGGATCATCGAGAAGCGCACCAAGGAGTGGCTCAGGCTCGAGGAACAGCTCCACAAAACGGAGCGGCTTGCCCATCTGGGGACGATGGTAGCGACCGTTTCCCACGAGATCAAAAGCCCGCTGGGGATCGTCCGCAGTACTGCCGAAATCCTCAAAAAACGGATCGAGAAAGTGGCTCCGGGAAACGAAAACCTTGCCCAGATCATCGTCGATGAAACCAGCCGGCTCAATACCATCGTTACCGAATTCCTCGATTTTGCGCGGCCGCAGCAGCCGGAGCTGAAAGGCTGCGACCTGCAGAAGATCGTGACCAGGGCGGTCGATTTCATTCGGCCCATGGCCGAAGAACGCTCGGTGAGCATAGACGTTCGCACCGAGGCGAAGCTGATCTCGAGGCAGGCCGACGAGGATATGATCTACCGGGCGTTTTTCAACATCCTGCTCAATGCGATCCAGGCGATGAAGGATGGAGGATCGCTTACCGTCGCCACCCAGATCGACAGTGACGGACAGGTGAGAATTTCCTTCACCGACACCGGTCCGGGGATTTCCGAAGAGAAACTCACCCAGATCTTCGAGCCGTTCTACACCGAAAAGAGCAAGGGAACCGGCCTCGGGCTGGCGATCGTCAAGAACATCATCGAACAGCACGGCGGCGATATCCTCGTCGAAAGCAGCGCCGGCGAGGGAACCAGATTTACCATAATCTTCCCCTGAATCAGGCGCCGGTGGGGCAGTCGGGCCGAGCTGGGGCCGCGCTCGGCCTGCTCGTGACGAATCGGTACGGGACGGCCGATAAGAGGAGCCTGCGACGGGTCTTACCCGTCCGGGAGCTACATGAACATGAGGAAAGCGATGAATAAACAACTTGATTTTATCTTCAGACGAAGAAGCGTTCGGCTGTTCACCGATCAACCGGTGAGCGACGGGCATATAACCGATATGCTGCAGGCGGGAATGTCGGCTCCGTCGGCACGGGCGCGGGATCCGTGGCGGTTCGTGGTGACCCGGCAGCGACGGGACCTCGATGCGATGCGCACAATTCTGCCCTACGGCGCCATGCTCAAGGACGCGGCGGCCGCATTCCTGGTGTGCGGTGACATCACCCAGGCCCACGAGAAGTTGGAGTCATTCATGCTGCAGGATGTGTCCGCCTGTGTCGAGAACATGCTGCTGGCCGCCAGCGCATTGGGACTCGGCGCCTGCTGGCTCGGTGTTCACCCGCGCCGGGAGCGGATCGAAGGTTTGCGGGACTACTTCAAGCTGCCTGAACATATCGTTCCGGTAGCAGGCATTGCGGTTGGTCATCCCGCCACGGTTCCGGAAAAACGGACCCGTTACCGGCAGGAGTCTGTGCTGATCAACCGTTGACCGATTTCAGCCGGTCTGGCTGGAGCTTGAACGCGTATTGAAATCAGAGAAGAGAGATGGGTAACAAAGTCGTTGTTGTCGGTGCGGTGGCGGCGGGTCCGAAGGCCGCGGTCAGAATCAAGCGCCTCGATCCGGATGCCGACGTGGTGCTGATCGATCAGGACAATCTGATATCCTATGGGGGGTGCGGCATTCCCTATTACGTGTCCGGAGACGTCCCGGATGAAAAGGAACTGCGCTCCACCAGTTTCCACATGCTTCGGGACGAGCCGTTTTTCGAGAAGGCCAAGGGGCTGACGATGATGACCAGCACCCGGGTCACGGCCATCAACCGGGACCGCAAAACAGTCATCACCGAGCATGTGGTGACCGGCGACGTGCAGCACATCGCTTACGATAAGCTGATGCTCGCCACCGGCAGTCAACCGATCATCCCTCCCATCGGCGGGGTCGATCTCGACGGGGTCTTTACCATCAACAACCTGCATACCGCGATCGAGATCAAAGATCGGATCGCCAAAGGGCTGGTCGGCAAGGCGGTGGTCATCGGCGGCGGCGCCATCGGCATCGAGATGGCGGAGGCGTTCAAGGATCTGTGGGGAGTCGAGGCCACCATCGTCGAATTCAAGGATCAGCTGCTGCCCAGTCTGGTGGACTGGGAGCTGGCGGATATCCTGGCCAGACACCTGCGTGACAGCGGCCTGGAGGTCCTGCTCAGCGAAGCTGCCCTGGAGATCACCGGTGACGGCGACGGCAGGGCCTGCACCGTGAAGACATCCCGACGCGAGATCGACTGCGATATGGTTATCATCGCGGTCGGCGTGCGTCCCCGCTCCGAACTCGCCGCCGCCGCCGGGCTGCATGTGTCGATGAGCGGTGCGATCGTGGTCAACGAACGGATGCAGACATCTGATCCCGACATCTACGCGGCCGGTGACTGCGTCGAGATTACCAACCTCGTGTCCGGGCGCAGGTTTTTCGCTCCACTCGGCTCCCTCGCCAACAGGCAGGGGCGGGTCGCGGGCGACAACATCGCTGGCATCCCGTCGATTTTCAAAGGCGGGGTCGGCAGTTTCATCATGAAGGGCTTCGACATGAGCATCGGTTCCGCCGGGCTGACGCTGCGGGCGGCAAGAGAGGCCGGATTCGACGCCGACATCTCGCTGACCTCGCCGGTCGACCGGGCGCATTTCTATCCGACCCAGGCGATCGCCTGCTTCATCATGGTATTCGACCGTCGAACCCGGCGGGTGCTCGGCTTTCAGGGGATCGGGCCGATGGGGGACGGGATCCTTGCACGCATCAACGGGGCGGCGCCGCTGCTCTGCGCGGGCGCCACCATCGAGGATTTCGCCACCATCGAGATGGCCTACTCACCGCCGTTTTCAGCGGCCATCGACTCGATCAACGCGGCAGCCTATGTGGCCGACAATCTGTGCGACCGGCGCATGCGCACCATCCCCATGGCCGAGTTCATCGACCATATGAAAAACCCGGGTCGTGACCCCGGTCTGGTCATGCTCGATGTCCGTCACCCCAAGCAGGCCCAGCCGTTTATCGACAGGTTCGGCGCCGACTGGTGGCTGTCGATCCCTTATGAGGAGGTTCGTGAGCGTTTCCGCGAACTGCCCGCCGACAAGACCATGGTGATCATCTGCAACGCCGGCTCGAGATCGTACGAGATCCAGGTCGTCCTCGATCATCACGGCTATGCCAATACGCTGGTGCTGGCCGGCGGCATAAACGTGGTCAAGCGCATGAATGTCGATTTCCTGCCGTAGCCCTGCCGGCAGCGCCTCGCACTCGCAGGCGGCCTCAATTCACGAACTCATAGCCCGGATATTTCACGAGTTGAGACGACCTGCGAGTAGAGGAGCCTTGGGGAAGGCTATAGAGGTACTGTGCCTTCCCCGAAAGCGACACGGGATCGCAGGCCGTACCGACTCGCCCGCAGGGTGGAACGTTGACCGTTTCAGTGTTGATTCCATCAGGCACAAACGGTCTCGGTTCGGCGAGAAGGCTTGAGCTATCCCAGAAACCATTTGATTCTGCTGATTATTTTTTAGACTTTCCTGTTATCTTCCATGAAATATTAGGGATAGAAAGGCCGCAGGAGTCGGGGGGGGGGAGCCCGGCATCGGTGACAGGCAAGCAGCGGCTCAGAAAAGGCAACAAGATGCGATCCATCCCGCAGCTGGCGGGACGGGCCGGTTCAATCAGGCGTTTCCCTTGGGGAAAAAATGGAGCGTTCCGTCGATATCGGAGGTGTCGCAATAGTGACCATTTTCGAACTCGAGATCGACATATTCCTCAATTCCGTCAATTTCCAGGGAAAGTGAAGGACCGTCAGGGAGATGGTAGACTATGGTGCTGACGCCAGTCAGGTCCACCGGTCGAACGAACAATTTCATCAACAATCCTTTGGGGTGTTCAAAAAAAAATCCAAAAAGCAGCCCAAAATCTTCCGCTTTTTGGAAATCAACTTATACGAACAAATAATAAAATCTGCAAGGCTTAACTCTCGATTTTTTGTGCTTCTTTTTACCTATTTTCAATGTGATTCGATAGCTCGTTGTTTTCACGTCATTAAATGATTCGGGGGCCGGGAAAGGGAAGGTGAAACCCGTTAAGATTTGACATGATTGATCCGACCGTATAATATTGCCCGTTCGACCATGATAGTTTACCACCACAGTGTGGTTATGATTTTCATTCAGGAAAAGGTTGTTACCATGAGTCAACAAGCATTGAGTTCAAAAGAGAAGGCGCTGTTCGGAAAAAGTACCAATCCCTCCAATATCGAGCCGGTAAAGCTCACCCTCGACAGCAGGCTGAAGTTCCGCTGTCATCCGGGAGTAAGCTGCTTCACCGCCTGCTGCGGCAATATCAAGATCGTGCTGACGCCGTACGACATCCTGATGCTTATCAGACGCCTCAATATGCCCGCCCACGAGTTTCTGCACACCTACACCACCCCGACTTACCTGGAGAAAACGGATATGCCCGGCGTCGCGCTCAAGCTGCGGGAAGAAGACAACAAATGCCCGTTCGTGACCCCTGAAGGCTGCACCGTCTATACCGACCGGCCGACGGCATGCCGCTACTATCCGATCGGCATGGCCGACTTCCGGGAAGGCGGCAGCAAGGATGCCGACGGCAATGAGCAGACCCCTGACGAGGAGAAATTCTTCTTCCTGGTAAGAGAAGACCACTGCAAGGGTCATGAAGAGGACAAGATCTGGACGGTCGGCGAGTGGCGGGCAGATCAGGGCGTCGACGTGCGCGACGACATGAACAAGAAGTGGCTGCGTCTGGTCATGCGCCGCAAATCCTACGGGCATCAGGCAAGTCTTTCCGAACCGGCGAAGCGCATGTTTTTCATGGCTTCGACCGATCTTTCCCATTTTCGCCGTTTCATCTTCGAGAGCTCCTTTCTCGACACCTATGAAGTCGACCCGTCGCTCATCGACAAGATCCGCAAAGACGATGTCGAACTGATGCATTTTTCTTTCGACTACCTCGCTCATACCCTGTTCGGCGCGAAGATCGAGGGCATGGCGATCAAGGAGGACAAGCTCCGGGAAAAAGTGGCCCAGCTCAAGAAGCGTCAGGATGAGGCGGTTACCAGTGCGGTGGCGGAATATGAGGAGATGAAGAAAGAGCGCGGGTAGCCGGGGGTATTCTGCAAGATGCATCCACGGGCCGCTCCGCCACGGTGCGGCCCTTTTTTTATGTGCGGGGAAACAGGGGGCAGGGAGCAGAGGGGTCAGGCCACGTTTTTTCAGTTCAAAATCGCGGTTTGACCCCTCTGTTCTATTTTTGGATTATTCAGGTAAAACTTGGGCTGCGCAGCGCTTTCTATTATATTGAAACCGTTCAGCCCGGTATCTGAGGAACCATAACGATCCATAACCGCAATCGCGTTCCATGACCCGTTCCATACTTACCGACCGTCAGATTGGAGAACTTCTCGAGTCGCTGTCGACTCACCAGGATTACGTGTTTCTCGACACCTCCATGACCGATTCACAGAATCGGCGGTCGCTGCTCTTCACCGAACCGGTCGCGCGGCTGCCGTTTCGCAGCGGTAATGATTGCGGCGACTTTCTTGATGCGGCGGAGCGGTGGCTCGACGAGGGCTGCTGGCTGGCCGGCTGGCTGGGATACGAGTTCCTGCACGAAGCGATGGGCATCCCGGTCAAGCAGGAGAAAGCCGATGGCGGCCTGCTGGCCGACCTGGGGGTGTATCGGCAACCCCGACAATTCAGCGGTCCTGATGCGGACACCGGCCTGGCACTCCCGCCGTATGCCGGGCCCGTCGCCGACGATTACCGGATCAGCGATCTGCGTCCGGCGATGGAGGAGCAGCAATACTGCGATGCGATCAGGGCGATTCTCGGATATATCGCCGCCGGCGACACCTATCAGGTCAACTACACGTTCAAACTCCATTTCCAATTCGCCGGCTCGGTGTCCCGTTTCTACCGGGATCTGCGGCACAACCAGCCGGTTCCCTACAGCGCCTTCATCAGAAACGGCAGCCGCTTCACCCTGTCGCTGTCTCCTGAGCTGTTTTTCAGGATGGAGTCGGGCATCATCAACGCCCGGCCGATGAAGGGCACGATGAAGCGGGGACGCACCGGCACCGAAGACGAGGCGATAGCCCGGACGCTTAAAAACGATGTGAAGAACCGCAGCGAGAACGTGATGATCGTCGATCTGCTGCGCAACGACCTGTCCCGCCTGGTGGAGAACAGCGGCGGCGGCACGGTCAAGGTGGTGTCGCTGTTCGACATCGAACGCTACCGTACCGTTTTTCAGATGACCTCGTCGATTGTGGCCAGACGGTTCGACGACAGAGGTGTCAGCCCGCGCCGGATCCTCGACGCGATCTTTCCGTGCGGCTCGGTGACCGGCGCCCCGAAAATCCGCACCATGGAGATCATCGACGAACTGGAAACCGAGCCGCGCGGCGTCTACACCGGCGCCATCGGATTTTTCTCGCCGAGCGGCGAGGCGGTCTTCAACGTGCCGATCAGGACCGTGGTGATTGACGGCGGGCGCGGCGAGATGGGTATCGGTTCGGGCATCGTGTCCGACTCATCGCCGCAGGACGAATGGCATGAATGTCTGCTCAAGGCGCGTTTTCTGACCAACCTGATGCCGCGTTACGAACTGATCGAAACGATGCTCTACGATCCCCTTCGCGGGTTTGTCTTTGTCGAGGATCATCTGGCTCGATTGAGAGATTCGGCCGAATACCTTGGCCTGTTCCTGGACGAGGACAGGGCCCGGACCCTGCTCGCCGGGCTGAGCGAAGGGTTCGGCACGGACGCCTGCCGGAGGGTCCGCCTGACGCTCACTATAGACGGCGACCTCACTGTCGAACAGCAGGCCTGCGAAACACCCCGGGCCCTGAGTCTGGAAGAGGCCGTGACCCTTCAGGTACGGTGTCCGGGGCTCGTCGACTTCGCCCCCGAAGCGACCGACAGCTCGTCGCCCTGGCTGTATCACAAGACCTCGCGCCGGGAGTTGTACAACCGGGCTCATCGGCAGGGCGTTGCGGACGGGCTGGTCGACATGGTGTTCTGCAACGAGAAGGGGGAGGTGACCGAAGGCGCCATTTCCAACATCATCGCCGAACTTGATGGAAGCTACTACACGCCGCCGGTCTCCTGCGGGCTGCTGCCGGGGGTGATGCGCGCCCGTCTGCTGAGAAACGACGGACCCTTTAAACTGGCGGAGCGGGTGCTGACCAGAAACGACCTGGGCAGGGCCGGCGCGCTCTTTATCTGCAACGCGGTGCGAGGTGTCGTACCCGTCGAGCTGCGCCGCGACGCCTGATCGCAGGCCGTCTCAACGCGTGAACGTCAGGTTATCTCGTGAACGTCAGGTTAGCTTGTGAACGTCAGGATAGCTCGTGAACGTCAGGTTAGTGAGTCAGGCTCCGGTCGTCCTCGGGACTGATCTGCACCGGCGCAATGATCAACTGATGCTGCTCGCCGAGCCCGCGAACCAGCGTTATGAATGCCGAGGGGAGCGGCAGGGGACGCTCCCTGATCAGGATTCCCAGCGATTCGGCGGTCTGCAGCACACCCGGGTCCTCGATGCCCTGCTGTTTGTCGCACAGAGTCTGGACTCGCAGCGCGTCGGTCACATAGGGGCAGAGGTGCGGCAGGTTCGCTGCCAGGCTGCCCAGTTCCGCTTCGATCAGGGCTCGATGCTGCTGCCTGAAAGCGGTGAATCCGGGATCCGGGTTGGGGGTTCCGAACAACTCGTTGGTTATCGCCGCGGCCAGCATCATCAGGGTCTTGACCTCCTGATCGGGATGATTTCCGATAAGCAGGTTCTTCACCTCCTTGTAAAATACCATCTGCACGAGGCTGACACCTTCACGCAGGGCGGCGATGAGTCGCGAGGCTTTTTCTTCCGGGTGTTGGCTCATTTATATCACGATCTTTACATCGGGGCTGTTCTGGAGGCGATAGAAGATCTGCAGCCGCATCTCCTCGTCTTTCACCACCAGTGACGCATTAAAGCTGAAATAGGTGCCTTTCGACGATATGTTGGACAGGGTGATCGACGGAACAGCCGGCAGACAAGCGGAGAGCAGTGCGGCTTTGAGCTTTTCCTCGTCTTTGCCGATCACCTTGTATTCCCAGGCGCAGGGGTAGTCTATGTCCGGTTTGCGCTGGGTGCAGAAGTTCTGTTCGTTCATGGTCTTAAACCCTTATTTCCGCTGCAGGCGATCAATAGACGCCGGCCTGTCTGCCGGCGGCATGGTTGATCAGGCTGATCTGGCTGTTCAGGGTCCAGAAATCATAGATGATGCCGACCCCGAAGAGGCCGAGAGTGAGCAGGTAGACGAGGCCGGTTATCCAGCGTCCGTAGTACATGCGGTGAATGCCGAAGACGCCGAGAAAGGTAAGCAGCAGCCAGGCGACGTTATAATCGACCGGTCCTTCGATGAACCTGAAGTCGGCGTCGCGGTTCATGGACGGTATCAGGAACAGGTCGACGATCCAGCCGATCAGAAACAGTCCGAGGGTGCAGAACCAGATGGTCCCGGTGATCTGCCTGCCGTAGTAGAACCGGTGTGCTCCAATGAAGCCGAATATCCACAGGAAATAGCCCATCAGCACGCTATGCGTGGTCTTTTCGTTTGTCATCTCAAGTTCTTACGGTCATCTTTCGCTTCAGTCGGCGTACTCGCCGCAGCGCATGTTCCAGGATCGCTTCGCTGACACGGCCTGCATTGATTCCCGCCACTACCGCTTCGATCGTTTTCGGGCAGATGTCCGGGTCATAGTCAAGATTGTTCCCGAACACCAGGATGTCAACTCCCGCGGCCAGCGTTCGACACACCGCTTCTTCGAACGGGTAGCGTCCGGCGATCGCGCGCATCTGCAGATCGTCGCTGAAGACAACGCCGTCGTAACCGATTTCGGATCGCAGCAGCCCGCTGATGGTGCGGGTCGACATGGTCGCCGGGAAATCGGGGTCGATCCGCCGGTTGTAGAGGTGTCCGGTCATCACCGCATCGATCAGGTTACGGCTGTAGAGGTCCCGGTACGGGATCAGTTCCAATTCGCTCCAGCTATCGGTGACATCGACAAACCCGAGGTGGGAGTCGGAGGAGGAACTGCCGTGCCCCGGAAAATGCTTTACGCAGCTCAGAATGGAGCGTTCCCGGTGTGCTTTGATCCAGGTCGCCGCGTGCGCCGCAACCCGCGCGGGATCATCGGAAAAACTTCGGCCCAGGGCTCCGATCACCGGATTGTCGGCGTTGACATCGATATCGACGACCGGTGCGAAATTGATGGTGCAGCCGGCTTCGCTCAGCATCTGAGCCGTGATCCTGGCGGCTTCCCTGGTCCTGCCGGTATCGGAGGCGGCTCCCATGGAACTGGCTGAGCAGACCTCGGCAAACCCTGCTTCCGGCCGCAGTCGCCTGACCGCGCCTCCCTCCTGATCGACCCCGATCAGCAGTCTCCCCCCGGCCAGTTCCTGAAGTGAGCGGCATAATTCCCGCAGCTGCACAGCCGATGAAATGTTGGCCGAACGGGAGGGATCGTGCAGGCAGCGGTTGAACAGAATAACGCCGCCGAGGCCGAATTCGACGATATCCCGACTGATCGGCTGAGTTTCCGACAGCTCGGCTCCAGGGAATCCGACCATCAGTAAGCTTCCTATTTGTTTATATAAATCCATAACCGCCTATGTACCCGGGAAACACATAAATGGCAAGATTCCGACACATCCCGGGACGGTTCGGAACAGTCAGATGGGCTGTCAAGATTATGACCGGTCATGTCAAAATGATGGATCATGAAAAATCCCGGCATCGGTCTTGTTAGTATAATATGCTGATAATACATAGAATTCAAAGATGGAACCGAGTCATGGCGATCTGCTTTCGCCTGGCACACAACTTGCTTACCAAGCCGTATGGAAAAATTCCCTCCCTCCAAAAAGCAGAAAATGCGATTGGACGACTCCGGCCGGAAACCGACGATCATAAGAGGCTTGCCAGAGCGGCAGCGGGGACTGCCGGCGAGCCTCGACGGCGGCTTCGACCGGATGAGCCAGGTCATGTACGAGCTCGATCAGCTCAAACGGCAGTCCAAGCGGCTGGATCTGATCAACAGGCTGCACGCCAGACTGGCGGGAATCTTGAGCATCTCGGGTATGGTCGAGGCGTACTCGATATGGTTGATGCCGATCGTCGAGCACGAACTGATCGGCTACCACAACGATTCACGAAAAAAGAAAGTCCTGTTCTGTTCCGGCCACGGACCCAATCGCAGACGTGCCATCGCCTTCGCCGAGCGGATCATCAGGGACGGAACGGCCAATTTCGGCGCAGCGCTGTCGCTGGACGGCCGGCTCGGCCACAAGTGGATATTCAAGTCCCCCGACGACACCTCCATCCTCTTGATACTGAAGAAACACAGCAAAACGAACCCGGCCGAGATGCAGATCATCAACGACTCCCTGGTGGTGTTCTCGGAATCGCTGCAGCGCGGGCTGGAGTACGAGGACCTCTTCGAACAGGCCAGTACCGACGCGTTGACCGGGCTTTGCAACCGCCGCGTCTTCGAAGACCGCATCCGTCCGATGATGGACAACCACACCCGTTATGGCTCGCCGTTGACGATGCTGTTGCTCGATCTCGATCATTTCAAGCAAATCAATGACAATCTCGGCCACCAGACGGGGGACGAGGTGCTCAAAGCGGTCGCCGAGGTTCTCAAGGCGGAAGTACGCTCGACCGATCTGCTGGTCCGTATGGGCGGGGACGAGTTCATGCTGGTCCTCGGCAACACCGATAAGGGTCAGGCCCGGATCCTGGCTGAACGGCTGGTGAGAAAAGTCGGTGAGCTCGAGGTATGGGCAAGTGAAACCGTCAAGCTCGGCGCGTCCATCGGCCTTGCTCAGTTGCAGACCAAGGAGACCCTGCGGGCCTGGCTCGACCGCACCGATGATCTGCTCTACCGGGCAAAGATGGACGGCCGTTCCAAGGTCGCAGCCGACTATTCCTGATCGGCCTCTCCGATCCGTTTCAGCTCGATAAGCAGCGGGATGACATGCAGAGACCGGCTCTGTTGCTCTGTCGCGCCCAGTCGCCAAGCCCCCGCAACTGCCCGGGTACCCAGCCGTGCATCGATCTTTTCCACGAGTCCCTTGATATTGATGATCGGGTGCCGGGAGAAAACTTCGGGCAGCCCATAGGTGAGGTTGCAGGCGAGGCAGTGTCCAGGCCGCTCGCGAAGTTCGAGATCGAAACGCAGCACTGTTTCGTCGCTTTCCCGGAAGTTCAGCGAGATGTCGTAGGACCCCTCGCCGGCATCTCCGAAGAGGGCGTCAAAAAACTCGTCGGCGGTGTTCGGCGGCAGCAGGTCGCGGCAGGCCTCAGGGGAAAAAACGCTGCTCAAAATATCGCTGGACATCTGTGTTCAACTTCTTGAAATTATAATAATTAATGAGTCTGTAACCAGAGCGGGAAAATAATAAACATAGACCCGAGTCTTTGTCAACCATCATTGCAGGGGGAAGGGGGCTGTGGTACAGTGGCGACCTATGCTGAGCCCCTCCTTCGAATCCGAACTGAACGCCCCCCAGTACGCGGCGGTCACCGCCACCGAGGGTCCGGTACTGGTCATCGCCGGTGCCGGCAGCGGCAAGACCCGCACCCTCGTCTACCGGGTCGCCCACCTGATCGGCAAGGGCGTCGATCCTGAATCGATCCTGCTTCTCACCTTTACCCGTAAATCGGCCCAGGAGATGCTGTGGCGCGCCAGTCGCATCCTCAGCGACAGCTGCAGCCGGGTGACCGGCGGAACCTTCCACTCCGTCGCCAACATGCTGCTCAGACGCTATGGCGGTCATCTGGGGTTTGCTGCCGGTTTCACGATCATCGACCGCGGCGACGCCGAAGGCATCATCAACCTGCTTAAATCGTCACTCGAGTTGAGCGGCCCGAAGAAGCAGTTCCCATCCAAACGGATCATCGTCAATATGATCAGCGGGGCGGTAAACAAGGCCCGCGGCCTCGAAGACCTGATTTTCGACGAGTACAGCCACCTGGCCGAGTTCGTCGAGGACATCCTGCTGCTGCAGAAGCATTACCAGCGTTTCAAGGTCAACCACGGCCTCATGGATTACGACGATCTGCTGGTCAATTGGAAACGATTGATGGAGGAAGTGATCGAGGCGCGAGAGCAGATTTCCGCACGCTACCGCTACCTGATGGTCGACGAGTATCAGGACACCAACCTGATCCAGGCCGAAATCGTCAGGCTCGCCGCCTATCGCCATGACAATGTGATGGTGGTGGGCGACGACTCGCAGTCGATCTATTCCTTCAGGGGTGCCGATTTCTACAACATCATGCGCTTTCCGGACGCCTTTCCGGGAACGCAGATCATAAAGCTCGAGGAAAACTACCGGTCCACCCAGCCGATTCTGAGTCTCTCCAACGACATCATCAGCAACGCGGCGGAAAAATACACCAAGAAACTCTATACCAGGATCGAAGGAGGACAAAAGCCCATTCTGCATGGCGCCCGGGACGAACGGGAGGAGGCTGCCTTCGTGCTGGCACAGATTCAGGATCTGCAGGCCAGGGGCGTCCCGCTCAACGAAATCGCGGTGCTGTTCCGTTCCGGTTTTCACTCCTTCAAGCTGGAACTGGAATTGACCAGCCGGTCGATCACCTTCGAAAAGCGAGGCGGCCTGAAACTCACCGAATCCGCTCATATGAAAGATGTGCTGGCGGTGCTGCGGCTGCTTGTCAATCCCCACGACAACCTGTCCTGGAACCGACTGCTGCTGAGTATCGACAAGGTCGGCCCGAAGACCGCCCAGAAGATCACCGCGGCGATATCGGCGGCGGACGATCCCCTCCAGGCGCTCGTTTCGTATCCGGCAGGCCCGGCATGGAAACGGGGCTTCGACGGCCTGGTCAAATTATTCCGTGATCTCCGGCGAGCGGAGCAGAAGCCGTCGCAGTTGTGCGATATCGCGCTTGATTGGTACCAGCCCGTGTTCGAACGCCTCTATGCCGACGACTACCCGAAACGGCAGAAAGACCTGGAGCAGCTGCGGACCATCATTGCTCCGTACGACGATCTGCAGAACTTCATCGACGATACCACGCTCGATCCCCCGGAGTCGGATCTGAACGCCTACACCAACGACTTCGATACGCTGGTCCTGTCGACCATCCACTCGGCCAAGGGGCTCGAGTGGGAGGCGGTGTTCGTGATCGGACTGGCCGACGGCAGGTTCCCGCACGCGGCCGCTTTTTCGGGCGAGCAGTGGGAGGAGGAGCGGAGGCTGCTCTACGTCGCCGCGACCCGGGCCAGGAGATACCTGTATCTGACCTACCCGCGCGAGCTGATGTCACCGGACCGAAGATTCAAGCGGGTCGGCATGTCGCCGTTTCTCAGCGAGTTGAGAACGGCTGAATACGAGGTCGCGAAAGCTGCTCCGGAAGATGGTTTTACCGGCTTCGGCGTTCGCTCCCCGGGGATCGCCGCGGGAGCACCGCTCCCGAAAAAAAAGAGGAAGAAAAAGGCGGTGCTGGAGGATTTCACCAGGGGCTGCCGGGTGGATCATCCGTTTTTCGGAACCGGCACCGTGCACAAGACCACGCCCCCCCGTTCGCTTGATGTGGCGTTTGACCGCCACGGCATGAAGACCCTCCACCTCGACTACGCCAAGCTGACCATCCTCGACGGTTAGCGCCTGCTCAGCAATCACTTTACCTGGTATCATTGCGCGTGAATACACCAATCGCCACTTATCGGGACGCCTGCACCTATCTCGACGACCTGCAGATGCACAAGATCAAACTCGGTCTCGACGCCATGCAGTCGACCCTGGCACCGCTCGGTTCCCCGGAAACAGCCTGCCCGGCCGTCCATGTGGCCGGCACCAACGGCAAGGGATCGGTCTGCTCGATGCTCAGAAGCGTGGCAACCCGGGCCGGCTACAAGACCGGGCTCTACACCTCGCCGCATCTCGACTCGGTGCGGGAGCGGTTCCGCATCGACGGCGATTATATATCCAGGGAAGCATTTACCCGGCTGATGGAGACCATCCGCATCAGCCTCGGCTCGCGCCGGATCACCTATTTCGAGTGCGCGACGGCGCTCGCTTTCCTGTGGTTCGCCGAAAACGGCTGCGACCTGGTTGTACTGGAGACCGGCATGGGCGGCCGCCTCGACGCGACCAATGTAGTGACACCGCTGCTGTCGATCATCACCACGGTCAGCCTCGATCACGAGCAGTACCTGGGCACCACCGTCGAACAGGTGGCCTTCGAGAAGGCGGGAATCATCAAGCCGGGCGTCCCGGTGCTGTCGGGTGTCGGCGACCCGGCGGCACAGGCGGTGATCGAACGTGCCTGCAGCGAACGGGGGGCCCCGCTCATGCTCCGCGGCAGGGATTTCGGCCTGAGCAGAGACAGCGGCACGGGCTGGCGGTGGACATCGTCTACCGATACCGTGGTGCTGACGACGCTCCCGGATCATCTGCCCAACCTCTGGCAGGTCGACAATATCAGCTGCGCGGTGGCCGCCGCGGTCAGCCTGCGCCGGCTGGGATTCCCCATCGACGACCCGGCGATCGACCAGGGTGTCGGCTCTGCCCGCTGGCCGGGACGGATGGAACTGATCGATACCGGACACCGGTACCTGCTCGACGGCGCCCACAACCCCGCCGGGATCGATTATCTGATTCAATCGCTGGCGCATTACCGGTATAATAAACTCATCGTGATCTGGGCGTCGATGGGCGACAAGAGCTACGGCGGGATGCTCAATGCACTGGCCGCTGTTGCCGATGTGCTGCTGCTCACCAGGCCGCACAGCGAGCGGGCCGCGCAGCTCAGGGACCTGTACGGGCAGCTTCGCGATACCGAAGGAAAATCAATAGGAATCTGCAGCTCTCCGGCTGAGGCCCGGATCGAGGCCGAGCATCAGGCCGGCCCCGGCGATCTGATCGTCGTTGCCGGTTCGCTGTATCTGGTCGGCGAATTTCGGGAACTGCTGGTGGGAAAGGTGACTGGTGATGGATGATCTGGTGTGGCTGGACGGCGTCAGCGAGGAGACGATCAGGCGCGAGAAGGCCCGGGCCCGGGACCTGAGGAAGACCCGGTGGTGGCAGCAGAAAACCGCATCCGGAGAGTGCTATTACTGCGGCAGACGGGTGGGTATCAAGGCCCTGACTATGGATCATCTGGTCCCGCTTGCCCGGGGCGGCAGGAGCACCAGGGACAATCTCGTACCGTGCTGCAAGGAGTGCAACACCAAGAAAAAGACCCTGCTTCCGGTGGAGTGGGAGGAGCACATCAGCCGCAAGGGCTGAGCATCGGTCTGGAAACGAGCCGTTTCTGACCCCCTGCTCGCTATCTTCAAACTCATGACCGCACAAAGCCGCAGGCGTTCCGTCCTGAGGAG
>JAJDNR010000041.1 GCA_022340565.1 Desulfofustis sp. | reverse complement strand
ACATGACCTGCACCGTCGATTGATCAACCCGCGCTGCCGGCAAGAAGTACCTTGTCCTGCTCAGAAAATGTCTTGTAAAACGTGCGGAAATTATTGAAGTTTCGCACGTTTTTTTGATTAATCTGGCGGAGTCATGACCTGGCACGCTGGGGTACTTGATCCCCGTTAAAAAGCAGGTATCTGATTCAGATTCGGGAAACGCAGCGGTGCCGTATTTCACCTGCGGCTCTCCGGCCTGTTCGCCGAAACGGTGGGCCGAATTAAGGGGACAGGATACTTAATTTGAACTACAATTAAGTATCCTGTCCCCTTAATTCTCCTCTTCCTTCCCCGAACCTCTATCACCAAGGATTTGCTTCTTGATAGAAAGCAGGGTGTAGCGCATCCCCTAAACGATCGAGCAGGCGGCGGTCGCTGCCGCCGCCTGCTGGCTTGGTAAGTCGGGTTTGCTGAGAGAGCGGGATCAGCCTTTGAGGGCCTTGATTTCTTTCTGCCAGAAGGTCGGACCGGTTTTGTGGACCGCTTCGCCGTTGCTGTCCACGGCGACCGTCACCGGCATGTCTTTGACTTCGAATTCGTAGATGGCTTCCATGCCCAGGTCCTCGAAGGCGACGGTGCGCGATCCCTTGATCGCCTTGGAAACGAGGTAAGCAGCGCCGCCGACGGCCATCAGGTAGACCGCCTGGTGTTTCTTGATTTCGGCGATGGTCGAATCGCCTCGTTCGGCTTTACCGATCATACCATAGAGTCCCATCCTTTCGAGCATCATGTTCGAGTACTTGTCCATTCTCGATGAAGTGGTCGGACCGGCCGGACCCACCACCTCGTCGCGTACCGGGTCGACGGGGCCAACGTAATAGATGAACCTGCCGTTGAAATCGACCCCGTCAGGCAGCGGTTTTCCTGCCTCGAGCAACTGCTTGATGCGTTTGTGGGCGGCATCGCGGCCGGTAAGGATCTTGCCGTTGAGGAGCAGGGTATCGCCGGCCTTCCAAGAGGCGATCTCCTCTTTGGTGATCCCGTCCAAATTGACTTTTTTCACGGAACTGCCGGTGTCCATGGTCAATTCCGGCCAGTTGCCGAGGTCTGGCGGCTCAAAGCGGGCCGGACCGCTGCCGTTAAGGGTGAAATGGATGTGCCGGTTGGCGGCGCAGTTCGGAATCATCGCCACCGGCATGGATGCTGCGTGGGTCGGGTAATGCATTATTTTAACGTCAAGCACGGTGGTCAGCCCGCCAAGCCCCTGGGCGCCGATGCCGAGGCTGTTGACCGCCTCGAAGATCTCCAGCCGCAGTTTCTCGAAGTAGTCGGCCGGGCCCCGTTCCTGCAGTTCATGGATGTCAACCGGGTCCATCAGCGACTCCTTGGCGAGGCACATGGCCTTGTCGCTGGTGCCGCCGATACCGATGCCGAGGATCCCCGGCGGACACCAGCCGGCGCCCATGGACGGGACCGTGTCTTTCACCCACTCGACGATCGAGTCGGCCGGGGTGAGCATCGCCAGCTTGCTCTTGTTCTCAGAGCCGCCGCCCTTGGCGGCGATCTTGACCTCCACATCGTTGCCGGGGACGAGTTCCATATGGACGACGGCCGGGCCGTTGGTACCGGTGTTCCTGCGTTCGCCCGCCGGCGGACCGACGATGGATTTCCTCAGCGGGTTGTCGGGGTGGCTGTAGGCTCTTTCGACTCCCTCGTCAATCATCTCCTGGATGGTTTTCTGGGAATCGAACCGGCAGTTTACACCGAGCTTCACGAAGGCTACTACGATGCCGGTATCCTGGCAGATCGGCCGTTTGCCCAGCGCACACATGCGTGAATTGATCAGAATCTGGCCGATGGCGTCTTTGGCGGCACTGCTTTTCTCGTTCAGATAGGCACGATGCATCGCCTGGATGAAATCGACCGAGTGGTAGTAGCTGATATACTGCAGGCTGTCAGCGATCGAGGTGATGAAATCTTCGGTTTTGATCATTGTCTTGGCTCCCTTGGTCTTCTCTGGTTCTGTTGGAGGTGCTGAATGGATTTTGCAGTTGTCTGGGTTTCAGCGGATTTTGCCTTGTTGGTGATAGCCTGAGCCTATGGTGGCGTTGGGCATCAGCAGTGTTCGCTTTGCCATCATCGTGCCCGGGCTGGTCACCGAGTTACAGCCGGTCTGGACATTGTCGCCGAGGATTGCTCCCAGTTTCCGCAGGCCGGTATCGTAGATGGTCCTCTCGTAAATGATCTGCACCGTGCCGGGGATGAATCTGAGATTTGCGCATTTGGTCCCGGCGCCGAGGTTCACGTTGTTGCCGATGATCGAGTCGCCGAGGTAGGCGAAATGGCCGGCCTTGGCGTCATCGAGAAAAATCGAGTGCTTCACTTCGGTGGCATGTCCCACCACGCAGCGTCTGCCGATCAGACAGTTGCCTCTCATATAGGCGCCCTGCCTTACCTCGGTGAGGTCGCCGATTACGGTCGGTGATTTGATCGTGGCGCCTGCTTCGATCAGTACCCCGTTACCGATGCCGATCCGGTTTCCGATCAGCACCGTGCCGGCCATGATCAGCGACGCACCGTCAAGAATGGTTCCATCCTTCTGGATTTTCAATCCGCCCTTGAGGGTATCGCCGAACTCAATGGCACAGCCTTGAGCGGAAAACAGCCTGTTATGGTGCCAGATTAGGTGTTCCTTGGTCATGGTTCCGTTGCTTATTTCAAACGGAATTTCAAAATTACATGGAAGATTATCAAGATAATTTGAGAGGTTTTGCAAGGCTGTCCAGACCGGCTCGTTATCGTCGAACAGGTCCTTGTGCAAAAACCCCGTCAGGTCGAACAGCACATCCGGTGTCAACATACGATACTCCTCGATTGATGGTATGAAAATTTTGGGAACCAACTATACCGTTAAACGCGCAACTAGTGGTGAATTTTTTTTCGGTTCTTGCGATGGCCTTGCAGAGCATGCTCAACGGCAGCCACCGTGCCCCAACCTGCTTGACTTCAATTCCCGTCGTGTTTAGCTTTTGCTCGGTTTTTTAAGGTAGGGTAAGCCGCCCGTTTAAGGGTATGAACTGCCGATCGCAGGCATCGGTGGAACAACGATAACGGTCGCCTGGTGCGATCCCGGAGGTTTGTGTGGAATTCAACGATTCTCTCAGTATCGGCATGGACGATCTGTCCAAGACCGATGATATCGAGATTCCTGAAGTTCTGCCGATGATGGCGGTCAGGGATGTCGTTATCTTCAACTACATGATCATCCCGCTTTTCGTCGGCCGGCCGGGTTCGGTTGAGGCCGTCAATGAAGCGCTGAGCGGCGACAAGCTGCTGATGCTCGTTACCCAGAGAGATGCCACCAAAGACGACCCGGGGCCGGAAGATCTCTACGAGATCGGCATGGTCTGCATGATCATGCGTACCCTCAAGCTGCCGGACGGCCGGCTCAAGGTACTGGTCCAGGCGGTGTCGAAAGCGGCGGTCAAGGAGTACCTGCGCCTGGATCCGAGCTACCGGGTCTCCATAGCGGTGGTCGAGGACGAGGAAACCGGCGAGATCGATGTGGAGGTCGAAGCCCTGATGCGCACGGTCCGTGAGCAGACCGAGAAAATCATGTCGTTGCGCGGCATCCTGTCCGCCGACCTGATGATGATCATCAACAATATCGAGGACCCGGGGCGCCTGGCCGATCTGATCGGCTCCAACCTGCGACTCAAGATCCCCGAGTCCCAGGCGATCCTCGAGGAGGTCAACCCGATCAGCCGTCTGCGCCTGGTCAACAAGCTGCTCAGCAAGGAGCTCGAGGTTTCGACGGTTCAGGCGAAGATCCAGAACGAAGCCAAAGAGGAGATGGGCCGCTCCCAGCGCGAATATATCCTCCGCGAGCAGCTGCACGCGCTGCAGAAGGAGCTTGGCGACGCCGACGACCGCTCCCAGGAGCTTGACGATCTCGAGCGCAAGCTGAAAAAAACCAAGATGCCGAAGCCGATCCGCAAGGAAGCCCAGAAGCAGCTTCGCCGTATGGAGATGATGCACCCCGACTCCTCCGAGGCGACGATCATCCGTACCTACATCGACTGGATCCTCGACGTACCGTGGAAGAAGGGAACCGCGGACCTGCTCGACCTGAAGCAGGCCAAACAGGTGCTCGATGAGGATCATTTCGGGCTGGAACGGGTCAAGGAGCGCATCCTCGAATTCCTTGCGGTGCGCAAACTGAATCAGTCGACCAAGGGGCCGATTCTCTGCTTCGTCGGTCCTCCCGGCGTCGGCAAGACCTCGCTGGGCCAGTCCATCGCGCGGGCCATGGGGCGCAGGTTCCACCGTATTTCACTGGGCGGTATGAAGGATGAAGCAGAGATCCGCGGCCACCGGCGCACCTATATCGGGGCGATGCCGGGCCGCATCATCCAGGGGCTGAAAACGGTGAAATCCAACAACCCGGTCTTCATGATGGACGAGATCGACAAGGTCGGTGCCGATTATCGCGGAGACCCTTCATCGGCGCTGCTGGAGGTGCTGGATCCGGAGCAGAACTCGGAGTTTTCCGATCATTACCTGAACCTGCCCTTCGACCTGTCCAACGTGATGTTTATCACCACCGCCAATATGACCGATACGATTCCGGGCCCGCTGATGGACCGGATGGAGGTGATCAGGCTTTCCGGCTACACGCTCGAGGAAAAGCTGGTGATCGCCAACCGTTATCTGCTGCCGCGGCAGATCAGAGAGAACGGCCTGAAAAAGAGTCAGCTGAAATTAACCGACCCGACAATCACCCGAATCATCACCCATTACACCCAGGAAGCCGGACTGAGAAACCTGGAGCGGGAAATATCCAAGATCTGCAGGAAGGTGGCACGGAAGATAGCAGAAGGCGGCAAAGGGCCGTATTCGGTGACGACCAGAAACCTCGACAAATATCTCGGACCGCCGAAGACGATCCCCGAGTCGGAGATCGAGACCCTCGATCAGCCCGGCCTTGTTACCGGCCTGGCATGGACCGAGATCGGGGGCGAGATTCTCCATATCGAGGTCAATCTGATGCCGGGCAAGGGCAAGCTGATCCTGACCGGTCAGCTGGGCGACGTGATGAAGGAATCGGCCCAGGCGGCTCTGACGTATTGCCGCAGCCGATCGAAGGACTTCGAGGTGGAGGACGGGTTTTTCGATAAGACCGATATCCATATCCATGTCCCGGCGGGCGCCATTCCGAAGGACGGCCCGTCAGCCGGCATCACCATCGCCACAGCCCTCTATTCCGCCATTACCGGCAGGAAGGTGAGGAGGGATGTGGCCATGACCGGCGAGGTGACGCTGCGGGGCCGGGTGTTGCCCATCGGCGGCCTGAAGGAGAAATCGCTCGCCGCACTGCGGGTCGGAATAACCAAGGTGATCATCCCCGAGCAGAACCAGAAAGAGCTGGTGGAGATTCCGGAAGACATCAGGACCAAAATGAAATTCCATCCGGTCAAGGATATGGAAGAGGTGATCGATCTGGCCTTCGATGACAGAGCCAAACCGAAACGCCGCAACAAAAAATAGGCAGTGCAGCAATCCGATAGCCAGGAACCGGCTGCCGCCGGGAACAAGGGGCGGCCGACAGCGGTAAGGGGCGTGCTTCGGGCGTCCCTTTGTGTTTTACTGGCACTGTCGGCGTTGTGCGGCTGGCTCGCCTGGTACGCATTCACGCCGGGGCCGGATACTACTGAAAAAACGGCTGTGGTGTTTATTCCGCGCGGGGCCTCGGTGGAGGAGATCACCGGTCTGCTCGCCGACGGCGGTCTGATCCACGGCGATATCCGCTTCGGTCTGCTGGCCAGGATCATGCGGGTCTCCGCTCAGCTGCCGGCCGGAGAGTTCCGGCTTGCCACGGCCCGCAGGCCGTTGGATCTGATCGACGAACTGGTGCATGCGCAACCGCTCCAGCATCGGATTACCATTCCCGAAGGGCTGACCGTCGGACAGATTGCAGATATTTTCGCAGCGGACGGCTGGGTCGACCGGAATCGTTTCATCGAGCGTGCATCGGACCCCTCGCTTATCGGTGAACTGGGGCTTGACGGAATCGCCAGTCTGGAGGGCTATCTTTTTCCCGATACCTATCAGCTGATCAAACCCTCTCCGGGAGAAGAGGCATTGATCAGGAAGCTGGCCGGCCGGGCTCTGGCGGTCTGGAACGAGCTGCAGACCGGGGAGCAGCAGCTCGATCGCCACCAGGTCTTCACCCTCGCCTCCATCGTCGAAAAGGAGACCGGCAGGGCCGAAGAGCGTCCGCTGATCGCCTCGGTCTTCCTCAATCGCCTGCAGCGGAAGATGAAGCTGCAGTCTGATCCGACCGTAATCTACGGAATCGAGAATTTCACCGGTCCCCTGACCAAAAGGGATCTGAACACGGCGACCCCCTACAACACCTACCAGATCGACGGACTTCCCCCCGGCCCCATCTGCAGCCCCGGCAGGGACGCGCTTGTTGCGGTGCTGGAGCCCGCCGAGTCGGACTATCTCTACTTCGTGTCGAAAAACGACGGGAGCCATCAGTTTTCCAAGAGTCTGCGCGAGCACAACCGGGCCGTGCGCACCTACCAGCGATAACGCGACGGGAATCTTCAGGTCCCCCAATGGATTGGTGGAATTTTTCCGTTATTCTGATACATTGAAAAGCAGTCAACCAGGGGTCTTACCTGGGGTCAGATCTTGAATTATCACATTTTTAAAGAAAATGTGATAATTCAAGATCTGACCCCATCTATGCCGACCCCCATGCATGCGGAGCGAAATTGTGAAGATAGCATTGATCCAGTTGAATCCGGTAATTGGCGATTTCGACAATAACTGCCGGAAGATAACCGCCTGGGCGGAGCGAGCCGCCGCCCGCGGCTGCCAACTGGCGATTTTCCCGGAGCTGGCG
>JAJDNR010000035.1 GCA_022340565.1 Desulfofustis sp. | reverse complement strand
GCCGGCGGCCCGCGCACCGGTACCGGAGCGGATTACCTCCATCAGCATGGCCTTCATACGACCCGCATTGTCCGCTCCCATCACCATGGTCGACTTCTTTTCATGGCGGTATATCACCGTCCCGCCAGGGGTGCTGATCGTATCGATCAGGGTCGGCAACGTATAGGAGCCGCTGCACACGAACGGTTCATAGGCCCCACTCATTTCCAGAAGCGACACGTCGACGGCCCCCAGGGCCAGCGACAGGTCGGGAGTCAGCTCGGCGGTTATGCCGGCTTTGCGGGCAAACTGGTGAACGGGTTTGACGCCGGTGTGCTGCATGGTTTTCACGGCAGGAATGTTATACGAGTGCACCAGTGCCTGGCTCATGGTTACCGGCCCGTGATAGGAGTCGGTGAAATTCCTCGGCTGCCACGGCTTGCCGTCGCCCCCCGGAATCGAGATGGGTTCATCCACGATGATGGTTTCGGGTCTCCAGCCTTTTTCAAGGGCAACGCCGTAGATCAGCGGCTTGAAGACCGATCCGGCCGGCCGCCTGGCCTGCACCGCCCGGTTGAATGGAGTCCTGCTGTAACTGGAGCCTCCCACCAGCGCCCTGATTCTGCCGCTGCAGTCGTCGAACGAAACCAGGGCCGCTTCGGGACCCTCCTGGTTCCGGTTCCGCTCCGCTACCGCCCGAATTCCGGCGTTGACCGCCTGCTGGGCCGCCTGCTGCTGATTCTGGTCCAGGTTTGTGTATATCCTCAGACCGGCGTCGGCCAGCGGCCCGCCGATCATCTGCTCCGCCCGTTTGCGAACCGCCTGCAGATAATAGCCGTTGGCCTCACCCGCCCCCGATGCACGGTTAAGCTTGGGGACGATGTGGTAGGCGGCCTGGGCCTCGGAATCGGAAATGTACCCGTCGGCCGCCATCCGGTTCAGTACATAACGCTGCCGGCTGTGCGCCTTCTCCCAGTTGTCGACCGGGGAATAGCGGCTCGGCGCCTGGGGCAGGCCGGCGAGCAGGGCTATCTCGCCTATGTTGAGTTCCGATGCATGTTTGTTGAAATAGGTCAGCGCCGCCGCTTCAACTCCGTAGGCCCCTTCGCCGAGGTAAATATGGTTTAGGTAGATGTAGATGATCTCGTCCTTGCTGAGCATTCGGTCGATGCGCCAGGCAAGGATGGCTTCCTTGAACTTGCGCAGATAGGTCTTTTCCGGGCTCAGCAGCAGTCCCTTGGCGACCTGCTGGGTAATGGTGGAGCCTCCCTGACTCTTGCCGCCCTGTCTGAGGTTGTTGATGAGCGCCCGGGTCACCGAGAAGAGATCGAGGCCGGGATGCTCATAGAATCTGCCGTCTTCGGCGGCGACGAAGGCCTTGGGCAGCAGCGGCGGCATCTTGTCCAGGCCGATGACGATACGATTCTCGGTGAATACCCGGTCGACCACGGCACCATGACGGTCGTAGATCATGGTCGCCTGCGGCGGATGGTACTGGGAGACATTTCTGATGGAGGGGATGGCCAGGCGGTCGAGTGCGAGCAGCAGGCTGCCGAGAAAAACCGTGAGCACCACGCAGACTCCGAACATGAAACCGATGACGTGCTTTTCGTTCAGCGGCCGGGTACGTTTGCCCGGTGCTGGACGGTTGGGGCGCTTTTTCTCAGCCACGGAGCGCCTGCAACGGTTCTGGTTTCAGAGGATAGACCTGTATTACACCGAACTCTGCCATGCCGAGGAATTAAAACCACAACGAAGAGAAATGCGAGCAAATTAGCGAGCGGAGCGTTGAAAAATCCTAGTGCGCGGCCCCGGGCAAAAGACAACAGCCAGCGACGCGGATTAGCCGGTCGTTGTCTTCTGCCGGGTCCTTGTCAGGAGGGCGGGTTGGACTGCCGGAAATCAGACACCCCACGGCCTGATGGCCGTTTTCAGCTGCCGGTAGCCTTCAATGAAACCGGGGCGGTCGCCGCCGTAAACCCGGTCGAAGGTGTCGATGGCATCGTCCAGCCAGCGGCGCAGCTTGTCATTGCCTGGATTGGCGTCGAGGTAGGCCTGACGGATCAGCACGTAATGAATGCGCGGGTCGTACGGCTGTTTGGTGCCGCCCACGCGTTCGTCGCCCTCCAGCAGCCTGAGCAGCATCGCATCGGCCGATCCGAGAGTCTGCTCGTAGATCGGCGGACCCGACATGCGGTACATCACCGAGGTCATGTCGCGGCCGTTGCCGGTCGTATACCCCATTTCCCGCCACAACTGAGCGGTGTCCACCTGGTGGCCGAGTTGTTCTGCAACCATGCCGCCGAACGCCCGCAAGGGGTCTGATACATCGGCAAGCAGGTCGGTCAGCCGGTCACCGTCGAGATCGGTGGCGAGGATGATGCATTCCCGGTTTTCGATCAGATCCCACAGCAGCAGGCCGTAATTGGTGTCGGAGATGTGCTGCTCGATCCGGCCCTCCCAGTTCTCCATGCCGGCCTTGAAATCAGCGGGCAGCAGGGCGATGATTTTATCCACCGATGTGCGGTGCTCAACATAGCCGTCAACTGCGTATTTTCGGCCGACCGTGAACCTGGTTCCCTGCAGCAGCCAGGAATGGAGCCCTGCATTGATGCCGTCCTCCATCGCCTGGGTCGGTTTCATCGCAACCCTGCCGAGTTTGCCGGTGTCGTTGACCATCTTCAGGAACAACCGGTTCGCATAGGCCATCTGCAGGCCAGGCGTATTCATCTCCGAGTGGACGATACCGCTTGATGCATCGACATTGAATACCGCCCGGTTCTGCGAGTACGGCAGGCACGGCATCGAGCGGACCACCGTGATGGGTCCGTAGGGGCGGACATTGCAGTAGACGCCTGCCTGGGTGCGTAGAGCCGCGTTTCCTGATTTGCCCATGACCACCACCCTGCCGCCTTTTCCGTCATTGACATAGGCATCGCCGGCGGTGGACCACTTGATCGAGGTACACGGCATGTTGCCGAACCAGGCCAGCGACGCCAGCCTGGAGTCGTGCCGGTATTGGGCCCACATCGGCACCGCGTAAAACGGCAGGCCGAGCACATCGATCGCGGCGATGGTGCCGAGCAGCGCATAGGCGTCGGTCAAGGCGTGGGCAACCGGGATGACGGTGCCGTCATGGCGGCCCCCCTGCCAGGTCACCGCATCCGGATACCCGGTCGGCTTCACTTCGGTGGGCTGAAAAAGGCCGGACAGCAGGCCGAGCAGATCACCGCCGTCATGTTCGGTTCTTGCGATGGACATCAGATCGATCATCGAAACATCCTCGTAGGTTGCTATTTCAAGGCTTCAAACTGCGCCTCTCCAATGGTGACAACACAATGGTTCCGGATCTCCAAAGGTCAAGGCGGAATCGGCTGTTTGAGGGTGGCCGAAAGCAGAATATCCCGGAGCTGTTCGGAGCCTTTCAGGACGCCTCCGGAAGTTGCCTGCATCGCCGCTTCGACACGGCTGATAGCCGTTCTTGCATGCACCTAAGCGGTCGATGCCGCATCGATCCTGCAAGCCTTGCCAAGGTTCTGGACTTTTTCTCAAAGACCCCGTATAACACACTTCTGGCAGAAACACCTGCATCCGCCGCGGTCGTTTCCGAGCGGCATCACCGCCCGGTAGCGACC
>JAJDNR010000006.1 GCA_022340565.1 Desulfofustis sp. | reverse complement strand
ATACTGATTACCCACGATCTGGCGGTGGTGGCGGAAATGACCGATAAGATCGTTGTCATGTACTGCGGTCGCATTGTTGAGAAGGGCAGCCGCGATCATATTATCCACAACTGCCGGCACCCCTATACGCTGGGACTGCTGGGATCGATTCCCCGCCTTGCTGCACGGCAGGCCCGGCTTACCCAGATACCCGGGATGGTGCCAAACATTCTGGATCTTCCGAAAGGATGCGCATTCGCTCCGCGCTGCACTTACGCGCAGGACAGATGCCGTGATGAGCGGCCTGAGCTTGCCAAGCTCGAATCCGGGCATCATGCGGCCTGTCACTTCCCGGTAATGAGGTAAGGCATGAGTCACCTGCTGCAAGTCTGCAACCTGGAACAGCGCTTCGATGTCAGTCCGGGATTTTTCGACCGCATGAAAGTCACAAATGGGCGTCTGAGTTTCAAGAGGCATATCGTTCATGCGGTAAACGGGGTCAGCTTTCATATCGACCGGGGCGAGGTGTTCGGTCTGGTTGGTGAGAGCGGCTGCGGGAAATCGACCATCGCCAAGACGATCATCAAGCTGTACGATCCGAGCGGGGGGAAGATCAGGGTTAAGGGAGAGGATATCACGTTCTATGACTACAAGCAGATGATGCCGATACGGAAAACGGTGCAGGTGATCTTTCAGGATCCTTACGCGTCGTTGAATCCGCGGCTCAAAGTCCTCGATATCATCACCGAACCGATGGTCTTCAGCGGACAGCAAATCACCAAGGCTGATCTAAAGGAAAAGGGAATTGAACTGCTGCAGCGAGTCGGACTCGGCCCCGAGCATGCGAACCGCTATCCGCATCAGTTCAGCGGCGGACAGCGTCAGCGCATCGGCATCGCCCGGGCATTGTCCGTCGACCCGGACTTGATTATCGCCGATGAACCGGTTTCGGCGCTCGATGTGTCGATTCAGGCGCAGATCCTGAATCTGATGATGGACCTGAAAGAAGAACTCGGTTTTTCCTATCTCTTCATCACCCATGACCTGTCGGTGGTGCGCCATATCAGTGATAGGATAGGAATAATGTATCTGGGATTTATCGTCGAAACGGGATGCACCGAAGAGGTGTTCAAAAATCCCAGACATCCGTACACCCGTGCACTGCTGTCGGCGGCCCCGAGTGTGCACGAAAAGCTCCACATTGATCCCGTCAGCATCTCCGGCGAGGTGCCGACGGCCCTCGAGCTTCCGCGAGGCTGCTGTTTCCAGTCACGCTGCCCGTTCGTCTTCGAGCGCTGTCTCCGGGAGCGGCCCCGGCTGATCTCCCGGCAACCGGGCCGAATGGAATCGTGCCATCTTCTTGAACAATGACACCAGAGAGGACATCTAAGATGAGTGAGACCCTGACCATTGCCCAGTCGAAAACCTTGATGGAGGAGCCTCACAACTGCACCGACGCGAAGGATGTGCTGAATGTGCTGAACGCCTTCTTTGACCCGCTCGTCGCCTATGATGCGCAGATGAACTATGTTCCCGCGCTGGCCACGTCCTGGCAGGTTTCAGACGATGCCCGGACCTGGACGTTCAGCCTACGCCCCGGCGTCCAGTTCCATGACGGGCAGCCGCTTGACGCCGAAGCGGTCGTCTATTCTCTTCAGCGAATGGCCCGCTCTGACATGGGCGTTACCCTGGGCGCCCCCGGCGTCTACCATCAATATCTGGACGGGATGCGGCTGGAAATAACGGGTCCTCACCGCCTGCAGATCACCCTGGCAGAACCGCTGGCAGATCTGCTCGATGTACTGGTAACCGGCTACATTTTGCCGCCCGGGCTGGTGGAGCGGCTAGGGGCTGACTTCAGATACGAGCCGGTTGGAACCGGTCCATACCGCTTTGTCGATTACGAAGCGGGCGTTTGTATTCGTGCGCAAAAAAATCCTGATTATTTTGGCGCGTCACCGCGCTTCGAGACAATCGAATGGAACATGATCCCCGATCCCGGACAGCGTCTCAGGATGATCGAAAACGGGCAGGCGCAGCTTGCTGCAGGCCCGCCTTTTACAGCCAGTCTGGATCCTTCGATCAATTATGTATGCTCTCGCGGGACTACCGCCTATATTATCATTTTCAACCTCAAGAGCCCGTTACTGCAAGATCCCCGCGTCAGGGTCGCGATCAATCTGGGCGTGGATCGCCCGGCGCTGATCGATGCGGTGCTCAATGGGGCAGGATATCCGCTCAACGGATTTATCAGCCCGGCTCATTATGGATATGATCATCAAAGCAAAGGGTTTCCCTATGATCCGGACCGGGCCCGGATGCTGCTGCGCGAGGCCGGGTTCCCCGGCGGCCTGTCTCTGACGCTTGACAGCCCCACCTCGCTGCCCGACGAGGCCGTTCGGTTGTCCGGAGCGCTCTCCGAACAGCTGTCGCGCATAGGCGTCGCAATCGACGTTATCCATACCGAAGACCGGGAACACTACGCGAACAAAGTCAGGCGCAAAGATATCCACGACCTGTGCGTGTTCGATTCCTCCCCGCTGAGCACCTTTCGGGTGCTCAAGGAGAAGGTGGATTCGAGGTTCGAGGGGTCGTGGTGGCAGGGGTACTCGAACACGGAGGTGGAAGAGCTGCTGGACACGGCCCAGTCCAGCGTCGACGATCGGCGCCGTGAAGCGCTGTACCGGCGGTGCTTTGGGCTTTTGAACGAGGATCCTCCCTGGTTGTATCTCTACAACTACAAACATATCATCTGCACGTCTCCGGGCCTGTCTGGATGGAAACCGCCGCTTCACAACATTATCGATCCGCGTTACCTGTAACCGCATGGGAGCGTATTCGAACATACAGCACCTCCTGCTGTCAGGGACCAGGCGAATCGGCCCGAAGGACCTGGTGAGAGGCGGGAAGTTATTAGGGAGGAGACCATGAACCACCTGCTTATTTTCGATAATGATGCGCCGGCGTACCGCACCGAGCTGGAGAACAGGAATCTGCCGGGGCTGTCAATCGCCTCGACCACCGATCTCGACGAGGCACGGAGCTGTGCCCCCGAGGTTGAGATTATCTTCGGGCAGCCCGCCCTGGTGGCTGAAATCCTCCCTGAAGCAAGGCGCCTGCGCTGGGTACAGTCGACCTTTGCCGGCATCGAGCCACTGTGCCGGCCGACCTTACGCACCGATTATCGGCTAACCGGGGTCAAGGATATTTTCGGCGCACTGATGCGCGAATACGTAATCGGCTATATTATTCTCAGAGAACGGTCCTTTCTGCAGATGCACCGGAACCAGCAGAACCGGACCTGGCAGCGCATCGCCTATCGGGGGCTCGCCGAGGTGACCATCGGCGTCATAGGGCTTGGTTCGATCGGCAGGAGCATTGCCCGGGCGGCGAGGGGGTTCGGCATGACCGTTCTCGGCATGAAGCGGACGGCGGAGGAGGTCGAGGGCGTTGATCATCTCTATCTGCCGGAACAGGTAGAAGCCTTCTTGCCACAGCTCGATTACCTGGTGACGATACTCCCCGACACGCCCGGCAGCAGGCACTTCATCACCAGAAAGGAGCTGCAGATGATGAAGTCGAGCGCGGTGCTGATCAATGTTGGCAGAGGGGTGACGGTCAAACAGGATGACCTGGTTGAGGCGCTGCAAAACAACGACATCGGCGGGGCAATCCTGGACGTTTTCGAGAATGAACCGCTGCCCGAGGAGAGCCCGCTCTGGGGCATGGACAACGTAATCGTAACGCCCCACAACTCGGCCTATTCGTTTCCCGCCCAGGTGGCCGGAATCTTCGCCGAAAATTACCGGCTGTTTATCGAGGAACGGCCGCTTCGCTATCTGATCGACTTTAACAGGGGCTACTAAGCTTATGACACAAAAACTCTGGTGGCATGATTCACGCGTAAGAAAGGCGGACTCGATCCACGGAGCACAAAACGGGAGAGAAGCATGACAGAAAAACCAGACTGGCAATTACCTGCCAAGACTCCAGACGAATATCACATCTGCGAGATGACCAGAGGACGCGAATTTCTCATCCGAATGATGAGCGGGGCCGATCCCGTGCGTGCAATCGAGAAATTCGCGGCGGACCACAACATTCGTTTCGGCAAAGTCCATGCAACCTTCATGGGCGCTTTTAAACCGGCGAAATATTACGTTTGGGCGCCAGACACCGCCAATCCGGGGAACTGGCATCATGAAGAGGTTGCGGTCAACCACAATCTCAGCATGCTGCTGGCGGTCGGCGGGATGATTGGCGTGCGTCCGAAACAGGGCGGTGGAGAGGAACCATTCGTGGCGATGCATTTCGTTTCGGGTGGTGCCTGGGATACCGGTGTTTTCGGCGGTCATATCGTTGAGGGAACCACGATAGTCGGCTGCATGCAGGTATTTATCACCGAGATCCTGGACGTCGATGTCCTGGCGCCGGTCGATGAATATGGAGAGGCGTACACGTACCCGGAAAACTGGTACCGGAACACCAAGCAGGGATAGTCGGTATCTCTGCGCAATTATTCAACAAGGAGGCAATCATGAAGAAACTGACAGGATTATTCGTATCAGCCGTTTTGGCCCTGAGCGTCGGAGGGGTACTGCTGAGTAACGCGGTGGCGGCAGACAAGACCATCACCATTGGGTGCAACAGCGAGAATCCCCCGTGGGTGTACATGGACAACGGCAAAATGACCGGCTTCGAGGTGGACATTGCCAATGAATTCGCCAAACGGGCGGGCTATACCATCGAGTTCAAGACGGCACCGTTCTCCAGTGTTCTGACCGGGGTCCAGTCAGGGCAGTGGGATATCGGCATGTCATCCATTTGGATCAAAGAGGAGCGGGCCAAGATGATGGACTTCGCCGATCCCTATTACGATTCGGGCATCGGACTGGTTACCCGGACCGGTGGCGGCGTAACGAAGTTCGAGGACATGAAGGGCAAAGTGTTCGGATCCGATACCGGTTCTTTGAACGAGGCATGGCTGATCGAGGCCAATGCCAAGTACGGACCGTACGAGATAAAGAGCTATGACTACTGGGCTGATGCCATTCTGGACCTGGAAGCAGGACGGATCGACGGAGTTGTCGTCGATGGCCCGATCGCCCTCTATTACATCGTGCAGCATCCCCAGTCTGCACTGGAAATGAATCTGCATATTCCAGGATTCAGCGCCGGTCAGGCCTTTGCCTTTAAAAAGGGGTCGCCCCTCAAAGACGAGTTCAACAAGATCCAGAATGAGATGAAGAAAGACGGGACCATGCTGGCCATACACAAGAAGTGGTTCGGCAGCGATCCCCTGCCGGGAAGCTCTACCATTGAAATAGTTGCCCCGTACTTCCCCAATCAGAAACCCTAAACGGCGTGCAGCCGCACTCCTGTCTGAAGTAAAACCTCCGGCGGGAGTGCGGTCTCGGTTTATGGCCACATCATACTCTTCAGACGCACTGCAGCGATTTTCCCGGAAACATATACCGCTGCTGTATTATATCCGGAAGCCGATCTTCCTTCTTATCTCCCTTGCATTGATTATCGTCTATGCATGTTTTCTGCCGAATCCGCAGGAAACATCCGCCTTTTTTTTCTACCTCAATCTTTCTGTCTTGATCGCCGTGCTGGTATGCTGGTGTGTCATCATTCTGGCCGATTGGGAGAAACCTGAGTATGTGAAGATGCTGGTCGCGTTCTTCCTGTTATCGATGCTGGCGCTGCTCTTTTACCGGTTCTCCGGCGCCGACTGGGCGCGGCTGATACACTTCTTTTTCAATTTTCCGATCATGAAGGGGAGCTGGCATGTCCTTTTCAGAGGGCTCTCGACCACCGTAATTCTTTCGATCTGCTCTTTTTTCAGCTGTGTTTTCGTAGGGTTGTTGATCGCCATTGTGAGAAGTTTTAAGTATCATTCGGTGAACCTCCTCATCACCATGTATGTGGATATCTTCCGATCCATCCCGGTAATCGTTCTGATGGTGGTGCTGTTCTTCGTCTTTCCCTTCCTGGGCATGTACCTCAATTCGTATCTGACGACGTTTACCGCACTCACGCTGAGCTACGGAGCGTATACCGCCGAGACGTTCAGGGCCGGCCTGGAGACCGTTTCTTCAGGCCAGGTAGAGGCTGCCCGATCGCTGGGCCTCTCCCGCTGGCAGACCCTACGGAAGATCACCATTCCCCAGGCGGTGCCCATTGTCATTCCGGTTCTAACGGGCAATATGATTGCGATGATGAAGGATACCGCGATCGCATCCATCGTCGCGACTCCCGAACTGTTGAAGAGTGCCCGGGAACTGTACACGGCCAAAACCAGCCCGACACCCCTGATCTGTGCCGCCATTATATTTCTGGCAGTGCTCCTGCCCCTGGTCAGACTGGTCAATCACATGGAAAGAAGGGTAAATAAAAGTGGACCCCATTATTAGAGTCGAGTCGTTGCATAAAAGTTTCCGGGACCTGCATGTGCTGCGGGGCGTTTCCATTGAGGTGAACCGCTCCGAAGTGGTTTCGTTCATCGGCCGGTCGGGCAGCGGGAAGAGCACCCTGCTGCGCTGTATCAACCGGTTGGAAGAGCCGACCAGCGGTGAGATCTGGATCGATGGCGTCAATATTCACGAACCCTATATCGACATCAACAAGGTGCGTGCAGAGATCGGCATGGTGTTCCAGAGCTTCAACCTGTTTCCTCACATGACGGCTATCGATAACATTATGCTGGCCCCCGTCTGTGTCAGGAAAATTTCCCGACAGGAGGCAAAGGAACGGGGCTTGAGTCTGCTGGAGAAAGTCGGGCTGGCGGAAAAGGCCAACGAGTACCCCGAGAAACTTTCAGGAGGACAGCGGCAGCGCGTGGCGATTGCCCGGGCACTGGCAATGCAGCCCCGCATCATGTTTTTCGATGAGCCGACATCGGCCCTTGACCCCGAAATGGTAGGCGAGGTCCTCGATGTCATGGCCCAGATGGCGTCCGAAGGCATGACCATGCTCATCGTCAGCCATGAAATGGGATTCATCAGGGAGGCCGCCGACAGGGTCCTTTTCCTCGATGAAGGCAAAATATTGGAGGAGGGCACCCCCGATGATATCTTCAATCGCCCTCAGTTTCCGGTTACCAGGGATTTTCTTGGAAAGGTTCTTTAGGCGGAGCAAGCGATGCTCAAAGACTACACTGAATCGAACACCTTCAAAAAACTGCGTGACACCTCCGGTCGGGTACCCCTGATTCGGCAGCCGGTTTTCCTGATCGCTTCGTGTGTTGCTCTGGTCCTCTACGGCTCCATGCTTTTCTGGGCTTCGGGGGAAGGGCTTGTTATCCGGATCGCGTTGTCCGTGTTTGTCGCTCTGCTGGTAACCTGGACGGGGATCATCATCACCGATGAGCGGCGAGGGGAGCGGCTGAAAACCTCGATGGTGTTTTTGGTACTGGCAGTGCTGGTGCTTCTGTTTCTGGAATTCCACGTCACCAATTCCGAGGAGATCATTGAACTCTTTTTCAATATCACCGTGATAAAAAAGGCCTGGCCATACCTTGTTCTCGGCTTTAAAACGACCATTTCTCTTGCTTTCATGGCGGCTCTCGTCAGTACGGTCATCGGTTTGACGCTGGCAATTTTTCGTTCATTCGACAACAAGGTGCTTAACTTCTTCATTATTGCCTACGTTGATTTTTTCAGGGCTATTCCGATCATCGTTCTGCTGATGCTGATCTATTACGGTCTGCCCTTTCTGAACATCCGCCTGAGCGCCTTTGCCTCCGGTGTGCTGGGGCTCGGGCTGAACAGCGGTGCCTACGTGAGCGAAATATTCAGGGCCGGATTCCTGTCGGTGAGCAAGGGGCAGCTCGAGGCCAGCCGTGCCCTGGGCATGACTCCGTGGCAGACCATGCAGAAGGTAGCACTGCCTCAGGCTTTCAAAGCGGTGATACCGCCGCTGGTCGGGAACTATGTGGCCAGCGCCAAGGACACGGCGCTGTGTTCGTCCATATCGATTATCGAGCTTCTCAAGGCTGGTACCGCCCAGCAGTCTCTCAACGCCAACCCATCGCCATTGATATTCGTCACGGTATTGTACTTGATCCTGTTTGTTCCGCTGACTCGGCTGTGCGGATATATCGAGAAAAGAATGAAAAAAACCCAGCGGCAGATCACCGTCTAGACGGCTTGCCCGCATCCCTCATAACCTAAACTCTCAACAAAGGAAATCAGCTATGTATGATCTGGTGATAAAAAATGGTCTGGTGGTATCCGGTGCCCGGACAGAGGCGGTCGATCTGGCGATTTCAGATGGAAAAATCGTTGGCCGGTTGTCTCCGGGAACGGGCATTGAAGGTTCGCAGACGGTCGATGCGGCCGGTATGCATGTCTTCCCGGGGGTCGTCGATGGACACTGCCACATGCGGGATCCGGGACGAATGGAACGGGAGGATTTCTGGACCGGGACCCAGGCTGCGGCGGCCGGGGGGATCACCACCGCATGCGAAATGCCCATTTCGATTCCCCCGGTGTATACCGCGGAGATCTTCAGGCAGCGCGCCGAAACGGTACAGCCGCGGGCATTGATCGATTTTGCCCTGTATGGTACTGCCGGTTACGAGAACCTCGATCACATCCAGGGGCTGGCCGATGCCGGCGCGGTGGCTTTCAAGACCTATCTGCATCCGGCGGAACCGGGCCGCGAAAAAGAGTTCACCGGCCTCATCTGCCCCGATTCCGCAAGTCAATACGAGGCCATGGAGGCGGTTGCCCGAACCGGTCGCCGTCATTGCCTCCATTGTGAGACCAATGAACTGGTCGGGCTGTTTACCTCCCGAATGAAGAAGACGGGGAGAACCGACGGGCGCGTGCACTCGGAATCCCGGCCGGCGGTCTGCGAAGACGCCTCGGTGGCGTTGTCGCTGGCGATGGGGGCAAGCCTGGGCGCCTCTCTGGTGATCTGTCACATGTCGTCGGCGGGAGCGCTGCAGCTGGTGAAGGAGGCCAAATCCCGCGGAGTGGACGTGGTGGCGGAAACGTGCCCGTCCTATCTGTTCATGAGCGACGACTACCTGGAGACGTTCGGGGCATACGCGAAAAATAATCCCCCCCTGCGTTCGGAGGAGAATCGGCAGCGTCTCTGGGATTATCTCCATGACGGCACCATCGACTACATCGCCACCGATCATTCGCCCTGGAGGCCCGAGTCCAAGGACGGCGGCATCTTTGTCGCCAATTCGGGGATCGCCAGCTTCGACATGATCCTGCCGCTGCTGATCGATGCTGTCAACCGTGGCCTCATCGGCGCCGAAAAGGTTGCTTCGATGCTCAGCGAGAAGCCAGCCGAAGTATTTAAACTCGCTCAAAAAGGACATCTGCAGCCTGGATATGATGCCGATTTCGTGCTGGTCGATATGAGCGGAACCTTCGTGTTCGATAAATCGAAAAGCTATTCGAAAGCGGGAGAGACCATGAAGGCGTTCGACGGCATGAAACTCTCGGGCAGAATCAAATCGACCTGGGTCAGGGGCACTCGAGTGCATGAAGACGGGAGGACCGCCGCCGACCCCGGACACGGCCGGCTGGTGACTCCGCGATGATCGGCCTGGTGGTGCTGGGCCATTCGCCCCGCGAAGATCATGAAGCGGTTTATGATCTCATCGCTCCCGGGGTGAGCAGAAAACTGGTGGGCGGACTGGATTCGATCAGCCCCAGCCAGGCTCGGAACCTGGAGGATACGACCGGTGTATCGCCGCTGGTCTGCGTGCTCTCAGACAGGACCACGGTGGAGATACCGCTTCCGGTACTTTTTCCGTATCTCAGAGAACAGGTGGAAAGTCTGGCCAAAGCGGGGGCGTCTCTGGCGGTGGTGCTGTGCAGCGGAGGATTCCCGCGATTCGACTGTTCCATACCCGTGGTCTTGCCGGGCATGGTGGTACCTGCGATAGTTGCCGGGCTGTTCCCCGGCAGGACCATCGGCATCATCGTGCCGAACCGGGCGCAGGAGTCAGCGGCGCTGGCTCATTGGAAACGTCAGGGAGTCGAGGCGGTTTCCGCGGTCGTTTCGCCCTATGAGGGAACGGGGTTTGAAGAGGCTGGAGAACGCTTTCGCCGGATCGGCGCCGACCTGGTCGCGATCGACTGCATGGGCTTCGAGGAAACACACCGGGTACGCCTCAAAACGTTGTGCGGCTGTCCGGTAGTGTTGCCGAAAACCCTGGTCGCCAGAGTGGCGCTTGAACTATACGAATCATCACTTCAAAAAAAATAAGAAGGTACCCTATGTTTGATGCCGAACGCATGAGCCTGATCCCGTTTTCAGGAATCAGAAAAGTTTTCGAGGAAGTGAATCGACGGGTTGCCCAGGGGCAGCATATCATCAACCTCGGTATCGGCCGGCCTGATTTCGATACGCCCGCAAACATAAAAGAGGCGGCGAAAAAGGCGCTCGATGACGGTCAGGTACACTATGCCTCGAACTACGGCATTGAGGAGTTGAGGCGAGCGATCGCGGATAAATTTGCGCGCGACAACAAGCTGATATTTGACCCGGCGGCCGAGATCATGGTGACGGTCGGGGCCAATGAGGCAGTTTTCATCACGATGATGTCGTTTATCAATCCCGGAGACGAAGTGCTGATCCCCGATCCCTGCTGGCCGCACTATGCTCCGTGCGTGCATCTGGTGGGCGGGGTGCCGATCGCATTGCCGGTATACGAAGAGAATGATTTCAACCCTGTGAAGCGCGATATAATCGAGAGGTGCAGCGAGCAGACCAAACTCATCGTGGTTAATTCTCCCAACAACCCGACGGGGGCGATTTACACCAGGCAGACCCTCGAAGCTATCGCCGCCGTTGCCGTTGAAAAAAATCTGCTGGTGCTGGCCGATGAAATCTACGAGTATCTTATTTACGGAGACGGGGTTCATTACAGTCTCGCAGCCTTTCCAGGCATGAGAGAGCGCACGGTAACCGTGAACGGTTTTTCGAAAAGCTACTCGATGACCGGGTGGCGGCTCGGCTATGTCGGCGTCGACAAGAGCCTGATGCCGGCCCTGATCCGTTCTCATCAATATGCGACCAACTGCGTGTCCACCTTTTCCCAATACGGGGCTGTGGAAGCGCTGAACGGTCCGCAGCATGAGATGAGAGCCATGGTGGCTGAATTTTCCAGGAGACGGGATCTGGTGTCCACACGCCTGGGCTCGATGAAACACATCAGTTTCAGTGAACCAAAAGGCGCTTTTTATGTGATGGTCAACGTGTCCGGCACCGGCAAAGAGACGCAAACGGTAGCTGATGAACTGCTGGATGCCGGAGTGGCAGTCGTGCCAGGGACCACGCTTGGCAGCCACGGCGGCGACTTTATTCGATTATCCTATGCCAATTCGTATGAAAACCTGGAAATTGCCATGACCCGGATGGCTGATTATTTCAAGGGCCTGTAGTCGCTCTGGAGGCACAATGCAGGAAAAGATCAATCTCGGCACCGATGTGAGGATCAATCCGATGGTGATCGGCCTGATCGGCTGCCGGGTCGATGGAAAGGCTAACTTCATCACCGTTGGCCAGGTCTATCGGTTGAACATGTCGCCCGCCTATATCGGTACCTCGATCCATCCCACCCATTACAGCGCCGGAGGAATCGAGGAGCATAAGGCATTCAGCGTCAATATTCCTCACTGCGGAATGGCGGATGTGACTGATTATTGCGGCATTGTCAGCGGCAGGAAGCATGACAAATCGGAACTGTTCGAATTATTCTACGGTGAACTGGGGGACGTCGCCCCGATGATCGCCGAGTGTCCGATGTGTTTCGAGTGCCGGCTTGTCGATACGCTGGTGATGCCGAGCAACACGCTGTTCGTCGGGGAGGTTGTGGGCAGTTATACGGAAGAACGTTTTGTCAAGGACGGTCACCCCGATGTAAAAGCCATGAATCCATTGCTCTACACCGCCACCGACCGCAATTACTGGTCGGTCGGTGATTTTGTCGCCAAGGCCTATAAGGTTGGCGTTGGGTATCGTAAGACGTGATCAAGCGGGGGGCCAGACAATGATCAAACGACCACCATTGAAGAACAATCAGTCCGATCTGATGATCACCTTCATTTATTACAGGGACCTGCAGAAGGGAATCGACTTCTATCAAAACACCCTTGGCCTTACCCTGGCGATCGATCAGGGCTGGTGCAAAATCTACCAGGTATCAAAATCCGGATATCTTGGCATCGTCGATGAAAAAAGAGGGATGCAGAACTGGCACGCGGAGAAGACCGTGCAGATCTGTCTCCGGGTTCCTGAGGTGTTACCGTGGTACGAATTTTGTCAGGGCATGTCCCTGCCCAAACTTTCGCAACTCTTCACCAATGAAGCGCTGAAAATAAGAGCGTTTGTATTTGAGGACCCGGAAGGGTATCAGATTGAGATCCAGGAATCGATCGGGCATGACCTGTTGATCTGAGCTGAATATCCTGCCGGAAATCAGATCGGGCCTCTTTGATAGTGCTGCGGTCGATTGTGGGGAACCCGCTGCTCTTTACCACATGGTTATCGATTTCTTCTCAGCGATCGCTTGTACCGTGTTGAACAGCACCTGGCAGCCGTCGGCCGCATTCTGCGGTTCGATCCATTCCCGGGGACTGTGGCTGATCCCCCCTCTGCAGGGTACGAATATCATTCCGGTAGGCACGGAGGGGGCCAGCGTCTGGGCATCGTGGCCTGCACCGCTGGGCATCGCCATCCAGTTGAGTTTGCCCTCTCCGGCCGCTGCGGAGATGATATCGATCATCGGTGCGGAGAGCTGAACGCTGTCCTTTTCGTATATCTTCTTGACGTCCCAGCCCGATCTTTTCGAGCAGTATTCGAAAAGCCTGTCACGTACGGCCTGCATGTCCTCTGGGAGCTGCGACCTCAGCTCGACAATGAAGGTGCATTCCCCGGGAACCACATTGGTTGCCCCCGGTTCGACTTTCACCTGACCGATGGTGCCGACCATGTCCGGGTTTCGCTCCACTACCCATGCCGGGAGCATGGTGAACATCGGCGCCGCTTCAACCAGGGCATCCTGGCGCAGATGCATCGGGGTCGTGCCGGCGTGGGCGGCTTCACCCCGGACGGTCACCACATACCGGTAAATCCCGACAATTGCGGTAACAACGCCAATCTGTTTTTCAGCGTTTTCAAGCACCCTTCCCTGCTCGATATGAAGTTCCAGAAAAAACACCAGATCGCTGGGGTCGCGTTTTGCGCGGTATATGTTTTCCGGATCCTTGCCGAGACGTTTCAGGTTGTCGGCAAAAGTCGGCCCCTCTTTCCCCTTGGAGAGGTAAATCTCACCGTCCTGAAGCAGCCCCATCATCGCCCGGCTGCCGATGGTGCCGGCATTGTAGCCGGCTTCCTCGTCACAGAAACTGATCACCTCCAGGTCCCAGGGAAGATCGATTCCGTGTTCATTGAAGGTTCTTGCGCACTCCAGGGCTGCCAGTACCCCGAGGATACCGTCGAAACGTCCGCCGTTGGGCACGGTGTCAAAGTGGGACCCCATGGCGCCTGCTTTCTTCGATCGAGGAGACTTCGCTTTCAGTGTCCCGATTACATTCATGGCGTCATCGATACGCACCTCCAGGCCGGCCTGGCGCATTTTCTCGATCAGCCAGTTCCGCGCCTGAACGTCCGGTTCGGTGAGTGCTCGGCGGGTGATTCCGCCGCCAGCCGCCTGGCCGAACTGACTTGATTCCATGATCTCAGACCAGAGTCTGTCGCTGTTGATTGCTGGGTGGTTCATGCTCGCTGATCCGTGTTATGCGCCGGTCTCCCGGTCTCTTTGCCGTTTCGGTTGATTCCAGATTTTGAGTGATCCGGGAGCGCTCTGGCCGGCCCCTGTGAAAAGGTATTTCGCCGCTGGTGTTGGGGTTGGGCCATCCGCTCATGATAGCTTATAAAGACCAAGCTGGCCTTGCCGGCGTGGGTACCGGGCCGCTTTGTAATATTTTTTTCATGTTTTACATTTATGCAATTTTTTTAGCAAGCGTATACGTGGTTGTCAATTGAAAACCTCTCAGACCCTTTATATCCATGCCGCACGCCGGTGGAGAACTGACAGCACGCGCCATGGCGAGACATACAATTCAGACGGCTGCAGCCCTCCTCAAAGATCATCAGCGGCTTTCTGGACCGCCGAAGAAATAAGCAGATGATTAACGACAATCTGATCTTTCTCGGACAACGG
>JAJDNR010000003.1 GCA_022340565.1 Desulfofustis sp. | reverse complement strand
TCGGCGTGTGATCCGCGATCTTGGCAAGGTCGTGGCGCTGGCAGGGCGAAAATCGGGCTGCGAGGTCACTCTGAGCGACTTCAAGGACCCCGAAAGATCCCCCCTGTCCAGCGTCGATTTGCTTCAAAGCGCCGAGCAATTTGCGTCGAATCACTTCTTTCCCCAGTTCAGCACGAACCTGCGAGAACGGCTCGAGCGCTGTCGACCTGACTATGTCGGCATCTCATTTTCCTATCTCAGTCAGGCTTTGAGCGGATTTGCCGTAGCCGGTTTTATCCGTCGTCACTATCCATCGATGCGAATTCTCGCCGGCGGCGGGTTGATGACGTCATGGATGAACAATCCGGGCTGGAACGATCCATTTTCCGGGGTAATCAATCACTGCGTCAAAGGAGCGGGGGAGGCGGAACTGCTGCAGATTCTCGGCAGGGCCCGCGACATTCGGCTGGGCAGCTACGACTACCGTGACCTGCCGTTCGATGCTTACCTGGCTCCCGGCAGGATTCTCCCCTATGCGGCGTCGTATGGATGTTACTATAAAAAGTGCAGGTTCTGCCCCGACTTCGCCGAAAATGAGTGCTACCTGACACGGTCCGCCGATCAAGCGGTTGGTGAACTGAACGCGCTGGTTGAGAACTATCGCCCGGTCCTCGTTCACCTGCTCGACAACGCGGTAAGTCCGGCCCTGCTCAGAAGGCTGGCTGCAGATGGCATCTCCGCCCCCTGGTACGGTTTCGTCAGATTCGAAAAAGACCTCGAAGACATCGACTTCTGCATGGCACTGAAACGCTCGGGCTGTGCGATGCTGAAGCTGGGGCTCGAGTCAGGGTCGCAGCGGGTGCTGGATGAACTCGATAAGGGGATACGGCTGGAGCGGGCGTCGACGGTGCTTAAAAACCTGCGCCGCTGCGGGATTGCCGCCTATGTATATTTGTTGTTCGGAACCCCTGCCGAGACTGAAGTGGATGCGCTGATGACGCTCGATTTCGTTCGCCGGCACCACCAGTCGATCACCTTTTTCAACCTGGCGATTTTCAATATGCCGGTCTGTGGAAAGGACGCCGAATCGGTCGAAAACCGGTTTTCCGACGGGGACCTGTCGCTATACTGTGATTTCAGCCATCCCTGCGGCTGGGACCGCAGACGGGTGCGTGATTTCCTGCACAAACGATTCCGCAGGGACTCGCTGATCAGGCCCATCGAATTGCGCAATCCAGGTACCTTCGGATCGAGCCACGCGCCGTTTTTTGCCGGAATCTGCACCTCTTGCTGAAGCCGGGAGAAGGGGACAATTCATTCTGTCCCCCTGTCAGGTGCCAATCAATCCGGATAGGTGAAGCTCAGCGTATCCTTCCTGATACCGATCTGCGCGAGGCCGCCGCTGACCAGGTTGCCGAAAAGGATCTCCTCGGACAGCACGTCGCCGATCTCTCTCATGATCAGGCGGCGCAGCGGGCGGGCGCCGAAGTCGGGGTCGTAGCCCTTGTCCGCAAGCCACAGCCGGGCGGCTTCGGTCAGCTTGATCTTCACTTTTTTCTCAGACAGCTGGCCTTCCAGTTCACGGATCAGCTTGTCGACGACGAGTTGCATCGATCCTGAGTCGAGCGGGCCGAAGGTAACGGTGCCGTCCAGCCGGTTCCTGAACTCGGGCGAGAAGAGCTTCTCCACCGCCTTGTTGCTCTTGCCCTTCTTGTCGCCCACGAAGCCGATGGTGTTGGCCGCCAGTTCCCGGGCTCCGGCGTTGGTAGTCATGATGATTATGACGTTTCTGAAGTCCGCCTTGCGGCCGCTGTTGTCTGTCAGGGTCGAGTGGTCCATGACCTGCAACAGGATCGAGTAGATGTCCATGTGGGCCTTCTCGATCTCGTCGAGCAGCAGCACCGAGTAGGGATGCTTGCGAATGGCTTCGGTGAGCAGGCCGCCCTGGTCAAACCCGACATAGCCCGGAGGGGCGCCGATGAGCCGGGCGACGGCATGTTTTTCCATGTATTCGCTCATGTCAAAGCGTTCGAAATGGACCTCGAGGCATCTTGCCAGTTGCCGGGCGACCTCGGTCTTGCCGACGCCGGTCGGGCCGGCGAAGAGAAAGCTGCCCATCGGCGAATCCGGGTTGCCGAGCCCGGCGCGGGAGCGCTTCACCGCCTTCACAAGCGTGGCCAGCGCCTCATCCTGGCCGAAGATCACCGATTTCAGGTTGGCTTCCAGCCCCTTGAGCGACTCAAGGTCGGAGCCCTTCCTGGTCCGTGCCGGGATGCGGGCAATCGACGAGACCACCCGCTCTACGTCGTTGATCTTCACCACTCCGTCGCGTCTGCCCTCGAGGCGAAACAGCGAGCCGACCTCGTCCATCACGTCGATTGCCTTGTCCGGCAGGAACCGCTCGTTGATATAGCGGTCGGAAAGCTCTGCCATGGCCTGTACTGCCGGCCTTGAATAGCGAACCTGGTGATGTTTTTCGTAGCGCGGCTGCAGCCCTTTGAGGATCTGACAGGTGTCTTTGACCGACGGTTCTTCGATATCGATTTTCTGAAATCTCCGTGACAGCGCCCGGTCCTTTTCGATCTGATTCTTGTATTCCTCGTATGTCGTGGAACCGATGCAGCGCAGAATTCCCGCCTGCAGCGCCGGTTTCAGCAGGTTGGAGGCATCCATTGAGCCGCCGCTGGTGGCGCCGGCCCCGACGATCGTGTGCATCTCGTCTATGAACAGGATCGCGTTGTCTTTCTTCTCGATCGCGGCAACCACGCTCTTGATCCGCTTCTCGAAATCGCCGCGGTATTTGGTGCCGGCGACCAGGGTTCCCATCTCCAGCTGATAGATTTCCACATCCTGCAGCAGTACCGGCACGACCGGCCTGCCGCCGGCCTGCCGTGAGACCTTGTCTTCATGAATACGCAGGGCCAGCCCTTCCGCCATGGCGGTCTTGCCGACGCCCGGCTCGCCGACCAGCAGCGGGTTGTTCTTCTTGCGCCGGCAGAGCACCTGCATCATCCGGCTCAGCTCTTCATTACGCCCGATGAGGGGATCGATCTTGCCCTCCTCGGCCAGTCTCGCGTAGTTTACCGTGTAGTCCTTGAGCGCTTTGTCTTCGCTGGCCTCTTTGCCCGACTGCGGACCCGGTCCCGGCGGATGCGGAAGCGGTTCCTGCTGCAGCCCTTCCGGCAGCTCGTGGGAAACAAAATTGACCACCGCCATGCGGCCGACGCCGATCGCGCTCAGAAAATAGACGGCATGCGACTCGGTTTCCGAGAAGATGGCCACCAGTACATCACCGGAGTCCACCTCCTTCTTACCGCAGCTCTGAACGTGGGCTACGGCCCGCTGCAGAACCCGGTTGAAGGCGATGGTCTGGGTCGGGTCGGTACCGGCGGATTCGGAAACCGTCGGTACTTCCTTATTCAGAAACGACTCCAGCCGTTCCTTGAGCGTTTCCACCGAGCCTCCGCATTCGGTGATGATATAGGCGGTCAGATCGTCGTGCAGCAGCCCGTAGAGCATGTGCTCGACGGTGACGAACTCGTGGTTGTGGTTCTTGGCTTCCTTTATTGCTCTGATAAGCGATGCTTCAAGTGTTTTGCTTAACATGGTGCTCTCGTATTGATGCTATTCTTTTTCCATGCTGCAGCGCAGCGGGTAATCATTTCTCTTCGCCAGCTGGTGCACGATGGCGATCTTCGTCTCGCAAATTTCCCGGGTATAGATACCGGCCACCCCGACCCCGTCGTTGTGCACGTTGAGCATGATCCTGGTCGCGTCATGCCGGGATTTGTGAAAGACGTTTTCAAGTATCGACACGACAAATTCCATGGTCGTGTAGTCGTCGTTATGGAGCAATACCTTGTATCGGGGCGGCTCCTTGGTTTCCACCACATCTTCGGTCAGGAGCGACCCCTGAAGATCTCCTTTTTTTTCTCCCATCTCGTATTACGGTTCCTGCTGTTTCAAGGTGTCGGCGACATTGCTTTGTATGGTGATAACAATAAGCCTGATTATTCGGTTTTCAAATGAGGTGGCACTTAGTTCGAAGCTCGAATCGCCACCGGGCGGTTTTTTCCGGCCAGCGAAATAAGCAGCTCCTCCAGCACGATGCGCAGCGGCACCGGGCTTCCCTTGAGTTTAAACTCGGCTTCGAGCAGCATCGACAGCGATTGTTTCAAATGCGACTGACGAAAATGCGCGGCCCGCTTAAATCCCATGTACAGCGCATAGGGGTGGCCCTTGAGCAGCTCCGGCCACAGCCCCGTGTCGGCGAGCGCCGGCAGGTATGAATTCTGGAATTCGCCGCTGGTCATGGTCCCCCGCCAGGCCGGCTGTTCCCGTGTCAGCAACGCGTTGAAAATCAGCATCCGGCGCAGATAGTTGCGCAGCGAAGCGATGATCGCCAGCCCGTGTACGCCGTCGCTGAGCAGGTGATCGAGAATGACCAGGGCGGCTGCGAGGTCGCCACTGCCGAGTGCTTCGGTCAATTCGAATACCGCGTCTTCCCTGGTCCTGCCGACCATCTGGTCAACGTCTGCGGAGGTGATCCGGGCCCGCTCACCGACGAAAAGCCC
>JAJDNR010000160.1 GCA_022340565.1 Desulfofustis sp. | reverse complement strand
AAGCGGCCGGTGAGGCGGCCGAGTCCTGGGGCGCGCTGCCGGGACCCGAGCGGTCGGCATTCCTGTTCAAGGCTGCCGACATCGCCAGAAAACGCATCTACGAACTGTCGGCCTGGCAGATCTTCGAGGTCGGCAAGCAGTGGGACCAGGCCTACGCCGATGTCGCCGAGGCGATCGACTTTCTCGAATATTACGGCCGGGAGATGATTCGGCTCGATTCACCGCGCCGCATGGGACGGGCGCCGGGCGAGGACAACCGCCTGAGTTATCAGCCCAAGGGTATTGCGGCGGTGATAGCTCCATGGAACTTTCCGCTGGCCATCAGCTGCGGCATGTCGGCAGCCGCCATTGCCGCCGGCAACCCGGTGCTGTTCAAACCGGCCGGCCCCGCAGCGGTGATCGGCACTACCCTCAAAGAGCTGTTCCAGGAGGCCGGGCTGCCGGACGGCGTCTTCAACTACCTTCCCGGCCGCGGGTCGGTTATCGGCGATTACCTGGTCGAACACCCGGATATTTCGATAATCGCGTTTACCGGATCGATGGAGGTCGGCCAGCGGATCATGGCCAAGGCCTCCATCGTCCAGAGCGGACAGTCGCAGATCAAGCGGGTCATCGCCGAAATGGGAGGCAAGAACGCGATCATCATCGACGACGATGCCGACCTCGACGAGGCGGTCGGCCAGGTGATTTACTCCGCCTTCGGCTTCCAGGGTCAGAAATGCTCAGCCTGTTCACGGGTCATCGTGCTCGAGCCCGTCTACGAGCGATTTGTCGAGCGGCTGATCGAAGCGGCCCGCTCCATCGCCATCGGACCGGCTGAGAACCCGGCCTATTTCATGGGGCCGGTGGTCGATGCCCAGGCTTACAAACAGATCGTCAGGTACATAGATGTCGCCAAACAGGAAGGGAACCTGCTGATCAGCCGCGATGTCCCCGACACCGGCTACTATGTGCCGCTCACCATCGTCGACGGGATCACGCCGCAGCACCGGATCGCCCAGGAGGAAGTGTTCGGTCCGGTGCTGGCGGTGATGAAGGTGAAGGATTTCGACCAGGCCCTGGGGTGGGCGAACGACACCCGCTTCGCGCTTACCGGCGCCGTCTTTTCGCGGAGTCCTGCCCACCTGGAAAAAGCACGGTCATCCTTCAATGTCGGCAACCTCTACCTGAACCGGGGATCAACCGGCGCCCTGGTGGAACGGCACCCGTTCGGCGGATTCAAGATGTCCGGTGTCGGCTCGAAGGCGGGCGGCCCGGACTACCTGCTCCAGTTCATGGACCCGAAAGTGGTGTCGGAGAACACGATGCGCCGCGGATTTGCCCCGGTCGGTGAAGACGACGACTGGATTGGCTGAGCAGAGGGCCGCGACCATCGCCCGGCCGAGCGTCGAGGCGTACCCTACTCGCCATCCGCCAACCCTTTCACCGGAATGCGGCTGAACGTTTCTTGGCCCATCGGCCGGTTGAGCTTCACGTGCACGCTGTAATCGTTGTGCATATGAAAGCTGACTTTGGTAACCAGCCCCCGCAGCTTAAGCGGCTCTCCCGGCTGCCCGTCGAACTCCAGCGACAATGCGACGTTTTGGGCAAGCAGCGCGCGCGCCGCTTCCTGGTTCGAGCATTTGATGTCGAAACAGAGTCCGGCCGGGGAGATATCTGACAGGCCGCCCTTGACATAGGTATCGGTGGGCTGCCCGCCCTTGTCGAGTATAACCGCGCTGGCCTTTCCGGCCACCAGATAGCGTGTCGATGAGCGGCGGTCGAGCTCCTTCTGCTGCACGGCCAGTTTGGACTTACCCGTCGCGCGGCAGAATTCTCCGAGCTTTTCATACAGGCCGGGGTAGAGTTCCGGCCATTTCAGGGCTGAATCCCGAATCAGGCTGTACAGCCTGACCTCCGACTGCGTCGCCGCCGACATCGAGCAGAGCGATATCTCGAAAAAACTCTCCTCCCCGACGATATCGCCGCGTCCCAGTTGAACGGCTACTTTGTTCTTGCCGTCCTGGCGGTAAAAAAGGGCAACTTTGCCGCTGTCGATGAAAAACAGCCGGCTGCTGATCTTGCCCTGAACCTGCAGCAGCTTGTTGGCTTCAATGACCGCAGGCTGCAGACTGTAGAACAGGCCGTTGGTCTCCTCGGTGGTGCACCCGTCATAGAGATCCCGCCAGATGGCCAGGTGATCTTTATCGAGCCGGCTGGTTTTCTGCTCCTCGATGATCTCACCGGTCGACACGATGAGCGCCAGGTTCATAGGATCAACGCGCATCAGCTCATCCCGAAGCGAATCCGCCAGCCCGAAATCTCCCCTCAACGCTGCCTGCCTGATGCTGTCCGCCAGTTCCTGGCTGTTTTTCTTTTCATCTGTCCCTGCCGGATTCGCGGAACTGCGAAGTTCTTCAGTCATAGCCGTCACCCCGGAGTTGTGCTCGTGCCGATTTCATCCACTGATTGTCGGATGCCTGCAAAACTTTCTGACATTATTGCATACAAGGCCGAAATATGTCAAAAATCCAAGCACAGATAAACCAAACCGGACCATCGCCATGCTTGTCATCATCGCCTCCGCCAAAACCCAGAGGCACGCGCCGCTCTCTGAATTGGAACCAACTCAGCCGCCGCTGATCGAACAGGCCGCAAAGCTTGCGGCCCACTGCCGAAGCCTCAGCAGACTGGAGATTCAATCGATCATGAAGATCAGCGACAAACTTACCGATTCCACCATGCAGCGATTTCGAGACTTTCGCATTCCGCATGAACCGCAGACTGCCAGTCCGGCGCTGACCACTTTTGCCGGCGATGTGTTCGCAGAAATCGATCACCGCCGCTTCACCACCCAGGATTTCCTGTTCGCCAACCAGCACCTGCGCATTCTGTCCGGGCTCTATGGTATCCTGCGGCCGCTCGATCTGATGATGCCTTACCGGCTCGAGATGGGATACAAAATTGCGATAGACGCGGCGCCTTCGCTCTACGAGTACTGGAGTGAGCCGGTGACCGGGCAGCTCAACAACGACCTCAGGCGGTTGGGCGCTTCCGTGGTGCTGAACTGCGCGTCTCAAGAATATTCACGAGCGGTGCTCACCGAAAAACTGGCGGGAACCCTGGTGACCCTGACTTTCAAGCAGCGCAGACAGGGGATGGTCAAGACCATCGCCATCTACACCAAGCGGGCCCGCGGCATGTTTGTCGATTGGTTCGTCAAAAACAGGATCGACCGGGTCGAACAGCTCAAAGATTTCGACCGGGGAGGATACCGGTTCGACGAGATGCTGTCCGGCCCCTCCGAACTGGTATTTATCGTTGATCTCTAGTCTGACGTTGACGAGTTGAGACGGCCTCTGGGCCAGGCAGACGCGGGGGGGGGCTAAGACGATACCATGCCGTGATATGTTTATATATTTTCTGTCTTTGTTTTATGTTCCATCAACCTCAGGCTGGTCCCGGTCACTGCAGGTATTCGCTGAATTCCTCCTGCACCCGGCTGAATTTGATCGCAAAGCCGAGTCCTTCAAACTGCTCGGTTATCCGCTTCATGGTGTTGACGCCGATGACGCGGCCGTCCTCGGTCACCAGCGGTCCGCCCGAGTTGCCCGGGTAAATCTCGGCGTTGGTCTGGATATAGTCGCCCCGGCTGTTGGAGACGACCCCTGAGGTCACCGTGTTATGCAGATTCAGCGGGGAGCCGATTGCATAGACGCGCTGCCCGAGCAGCACACCGACGGAATCGCCGCCGCTCAAGTGCGGGGTCCGGTAACCGTCGATTTTCAGCAGCGCGAGATCGTAGGTGTCGCTGACCCGGTAGAATATAGCCGATTTTTCAGTACCGTCAGCAAGAATCACCTCGAACCGCGTCTGGCCGGAGAGCCGTCTGCTGGTTTGCACATAGTCTCTTTGTTTTGCGGCAAGTTCGGTCTGTGCCGCGGCGAGGGACTGCCTGCGCTCGCGGTAATCGGCCCGCCACTGCCTCAGATACTCTTCCCGTTCAGCAAGCGCCGTTTCGAACGCCTGCTTCTCCTGAGGATCCATGCGTCGGCCCTGACCCACGCTGGTTTTGCGATACGTTTCCAGCTTCCGGTCATAGCTGTCGATCCGCTCTTTCTCGCGTTCGAGATCGCCCTGCATCTTTGCCAGCCGTTCTCCGGCCTCCTGCAGATACCTGTTGACCTTCTCGTCGGCCTCCCCGCTGCCCCTGATAACGTGGCGGTTGGTGACGATCAGGCCGTCATCGCTAATGAAGAAACCCGACCCGGACCCGGCCTCGGTGATGATTGTAACCACCGACAGATTGGCCTCTTCCACCGGAGACGAGGGCGCCAGTCGGGAAGACAGGGATGCACCCAAATCCTGGTCGTCGGGTATTCGACTGTCGGCAGCCTCCCGGTTCACACCACCGGGCGCGGTTAGCGAAGCAGGAGTGCGGTCGTACTGAATCTTTTCGACCTCGGAGAGGTCGATGGTGATCATGCCCCCGAACTGCTGGTAGCTCACCCGGGAACCTTCCCTGATGATGGAATCGGTGCGGATCACCGTTCCATTCTTGAGGTGGAGTTCATGGCCTGAGGCCGGCAGGGATGCCAGCAACATCACCGTGATGATCTGCCACAATCGTAATCGCTTCATCCGGTCCTGGTGAAATGATACGCCCTTTGATACGCCCTTGTCCACACCACTGCTGGCATCCCGCCTGCACCGGGAGCGCAGCCGCGCTTCCGGTCAATCACAGCAGGTACTTGATGAGCACAAACCCGCCAATCAGAAGTATGGTGAAAACGATGGTGATGATATTGAAATACTTGTCGATAATGCGCTTTACCGGAGCGCCGAATTTCCAGATAAACGCCGCCACCAGGAAAAATCTCGCCGATCTCGAAGCCAGCGAGGCCAGCACAAAGGGGGTGAAATCGAGATGAAAGGCGCCGGCTGTAATCGTGAACAACTTGTATGGCAGCGGCGTGAAGCCGGCGATTCCCACGGCCCACACGTCGTAGGTCTGATACAGGTGCTGTACGCGGTGATATTTCTCTTCGAGTCCATACCAGGCAATGATCTGCTGGCCAACGGAGTCCATGAACCAGAACCCGAGCCCGTAGCCGAAGGCTCCTCCGAGCACCGATCCCGCCGCGCAGATGGTCGCATACCTGAAGGCCCGGGTGGGTGCGGAGATGCACATGGCAATCAGGAATACGTCGGGAGGGATCGGGAAAAACGACGACTCGACGAAAGCGATGACGAACAGCGCCAACGAGCCGTAGGGGCCGGCAATCCACTCCATGCAGCGGTCGTAGATCCGTTTCAGCAGGCCTGCGGATACGACTGCCGTTCTATCGCCAGCCATACTCACCGACCAGATCGACAAAACGGACTTTTTCGAGTTCCTGCACGACGATTTCGTCACCCGATCTCTGAACCAGCTGCAACACCTGCAGCCGCGGATCACCGACCGGAATCACCAGCCTGCCGCCATCGGCGAGCTGATTGACCAGTGGCTGGGGAAGTTTGGGGCCGCCGGCGGTGACCATGATCGCATCGTAGGGGCCGTGCTCCGGCCAGCCGAGGGTACCGTCGTCGAGTTTTGCAACGATATTGAAATACCTGAGTTTGTCGAACACCCTTCGTGCTCCCGCCAGCAGCACGTTGATCCGCTCTACGGTGTACACCTGGGAACAGAGGCGGGACAGGATGGCCGCCTGGTAGCCGGACCCCGTACCGATCTCAAGCACCCGTTCGTTCCCGGTCAGACCCAGCGCCTGGGTCATCAGTGCGACGATATAGGGCTGCGAGATGGTCTGCCCGGCTGCGATGGGCAGGGGAAAATCGCCATAGGCCCGGGACTGCAGCGCATCGTCAACGAAGAGATGCCGAGGGACAGTGCGCATCACATCGAGTACGGACGCATCGACAATCCCCCGGGGAAGGAGCTGTTCCTGCACCATCCGCTCGCGAACCGTAGCAAATCTGTCTTTCACTGACGGTTCTCTTGCCGTTTGTCGGGTTCTTCGAACTCCCCGGATTCCGAAGCCTCGTAGCGGATATCGGTGACCAGGTCACCGTCGAACGTGACGATGATGCGACTGACGCTATCCGGTCCGAACAAATTCCAGAAGTCAAAGGTTCGCTGCATGGCGGAACGATACTCCTGGTAATAAAGCCAGCGCACGGGTCCCGGACCGCCCTCCTGCCGGTCGTCGGGATCCCCCAGATAGGTCAGCACATCGTCTCTGGTCGAAACTCCGGGAGTTATCAGACTTGCATCGGAGGCCAGGTGCCGGACCGGCTCACCGGCACAGCCGAACAGCATGACGAGCGCCAGACAGGATACCACGAGTCTTGTAAAAACCCTCATACACAATCTCCGAAAATGGATTGCATCACAACCGTTTCAGCTCCGACTGAGACCGTCGAACTGGTGGTGGTCATGGTGAATAGTGCGGTTCTGCGGGGACTTTCTACATAGGGCTCTATAGCCTGTAGCACGTCATTTTTCAACTTTAATGTGCTCAGCAAAAGCTGCGGGAAAAGCGCCGCCAGTCTGCTGCAACAGGCGGTTCCGGCGGCGCCTTGAACACCAGACAGGAGGTAGGGCTATGAAACGGCTTTGCTTAAGATGCGATAATTGCGTTTGACCATCTCCAAGGGGTCGACGGTCAGTCCGGCCTGTATCATGGCGTTGTCGTAGATCTGAAAGGCAACCTCCCGGGCAAACGTCTCGTCCGTCTTGACCAAATCGGACAGCCTGCAGATCAGCTCGTTTTCGGCGTTGATCTCCAGATTCTTTTTCGAGATCTCACCGATGAACCCCTTTTCCAGACGGCCTGCCGCCATGACCCGCTCCATGGACGAGGTCATGTACCCGTCCGGATTCACAATCATTGCCGGAGAATCGACCAGACGGGAAGATTTGGAGACATCGGCAACCTTGCCCTTCAGAGTATCTTTGAGCCACGCCACCAGTTCCTTGCTCTGCGCATCCGCCAGTCCCTTATCGCCCTGCCCCGTTTTACCCTCGTCCTGAGCATCCTTGCCGGCGAGCGACAGATCGGCCCGGTCCGCGGATACGAATTTTTTCGACTCGAACTCGGCCAGATGGCTCAGCACGAAATCATCGATCGGCTCCAGCGTGTAAATGATCTCTATATCCTTTTTCCTGAACATTTCGACATACGGGCCAGCCTCGATCGCCGCCCGGCTGGGACCGTTGATGTAATAGATTTCCTCCTGATCCGGTGACATCCGCCCGACATACTCGGACAGGCTGATTGCCGTTCCGTCCTGGGATTTGGAAGATTCAAAGCGCATCAGTTTGCCGAGCTCGCTACGGTATTGAAAATCGGACGCGACCCCCTCTTTCAAAAAAATACCGAACGATTCCCAGAACTTCAGATAGCGCTCTTGGTCCTTGCCCGCCTCCTCGTCGAGGAATTTCAGGAACCGCTTGGTTATCACCCGCCGGATCTTGGCGACCAGCGCGTTGTCCTGGAGTGCCTGACGCGAGATGTTCAACGGCAGATCCTCACTGTCAACGACGCCTTTTAAAAACCTGAGCCACTCGGGAAGAATCGTCTCGGAATTCTGATCGATCAGGATACGCTGGCAGTAGAGGTTCACGCCCGGGCTTACCCGGCCGAAGCCCATGATCTCCAGGTTCTCCTTCGGTACGAAGAGCAGGCAGTTGATCGCCAGCGGGGCATCGGTGGAGAAATGCAGCCGGTAGGTCGGTTCGTCGCCGGCATTGGCAATGAATTTATAGAATTCGAGATACTCCGGATCCGTGATTTCGGATCGGTTCCGCGCCCACAGGGCCTGGACCGTGTTGACGGTGTCGCCGTCCAGCTTGATCGGAAACGGGACGAAGGCGGAGTATTGTTTAATGATCGATTCCACCTTCCATTTTTTCGCGTAATCCTCGCATCCGTCCTTCAGCGATACGATGATCCTGGTGCCGCGATGAAGTCCCGGGCACTCGCTGATCTCAAAAGAACCCAGACCGTCCGAGACCCATTCGTGCCCTTCCGAGCCATCCCAGGAGCGGCTCTGGACCCGGACTTTCGAACCGGCCATGAATGCCGAATAAAAACCGACACCGAACTGGCCGATCAGGCTCACGTCCTTGCGAACGGCTTCGGCCAGTTCGGCAAGGAAATGATTCGACCCGGAGTGGGCAATGGTGCCGAGATCGGCAACCAGTTCGTCTCTGGTCATGCCGATGCCGGTATCGGCGATGGTCAGCTCTTTTTTCTTTTCATCGAGATCGATGCGGATCTCCAGGGGCACATGGGCATCAAACAAGGTCTCCTGGTCACGGGTCAGACTCTGATGGCGGTATTTCTCCAGCGCGTCGGCACCGTTGGAAATCAGCTCGCGGATAAACACGTCGCGTTCCGTATAGAGCGAATTGATGACGATATCGAGCAGTTTCTTGGTTTCCGCCTGAAATTCGTGGGTTGTTGTGCTACTCATCGGTACCTCTTCGAAGTGGTTTTCAACCACGGCCGGCAGGGCCGGCCGCTTGCTTTTTTCCGGTAAGTCGGCCAAAATGGTAACCACGCTTACCAGCGAGTCAACCCTTGCCACCACTGGATTTGACCTCATGCACTGAGGGGGGTCCCGGTGCGGATCACAGCGGTCTGCGCGATCAACCTGGATGGTTGATAATTCTGTGGATTCAACCAGATCCACAGGACGGATCCGCTGATAATCAGCAGCTATGTCAGCGGCTTCCGAGGACATACGGAAGCTCGGCGGTTGATCGACCAGGCCTAAACATCGATCGCTCAACCCTGCAGATCAGGGGAGCAGGCGCTTGAAATAAACGAAATACCGCTTATTTTGGTCAACCAGGTACCTCCGTAACGGACCGTGGTCGACCGGCTGAACGGCCGGGCATGTCGGCGTGATGGTGATCTGCACCCCGGCAATGCCCGGGAACGGAGGCAGACTGGAGCGGGAACCGATGCATCAGGAGAACACAGCGACCCTTCATGACTCACGATAGAGACACCATCATCGTCGGCGCCGGGCTGACCGGGCTGGTCATAGCCCACAAGATCAAACGCAGCCACCCCGATCACCGGCTGCTGCTACTCGAGAAAAACTGCACCTCCGGCGGCGTCATCAAATCGTTTCGCGACAGCGGCTATCTCGCCGAGTACGGACCGCATGGTTTTCTCGACAACTGTGCCGAAAGCAGAGCGCTGCTCACTGAGACGGGACTCGAACAAGCATGCGTGCGCGCCTCCTTGAAAGAGTTCGTCCGCTACGTGTGCATCGACTCCAAGCTGATGATGATCCCCCAGTCCCCGCTGAAGATCGCCACCGCCCCGCTGATCCCCTGGCCCGATAAGTTCAGGGTTCTCGGCGATCTCTTCAAAAAGCCGCTGGGCGGGGAACCGACGGTCGCCAAATGGGCTGCCTATCGGTTCGGCACGGCGCTGCTCCCCTATGTCGATGCGGTGTTCACCGGGACCTATGCCGGTGATTACAACGAACTGAAAATCGACGCGGTGATGCCCGGGGTCAGGCAGCTCGAGTTCACCCACGGCTCGATCATCAGAGGCGCCCTGGCAAAAGCCCGCAAATCTCGCGCCCAGAGAGGACAAGGAGCCCCCCTGCAGATGCCGTCGATGACCAGTTTTCCAGACGGCATGCAGCGGCTGCCGGACCGCCTCAGCGAGCTGATCGGGGCCGAAAACATTGTCTTCAATACGGCCGTGACGGCGGTGAAACAGACCGCATCAGGCTGGCAGGTCGAGACTGCCGACCAGCGGTTCCAGGCCGCCAACCTGGTCGTTGCGCTGCCGGTGAATCAGAGCCTGCGGCTGCTCGAGCCGCTTCAGCCGCCACCCTTGAAGCAGATTCCCGAGGCGTGGATCGCCACCGCCGTATTCGGCTTCAAGCAGGGCTCACTGCCCCCGGGCTTTGGTTTTCTGAGCCCCGAACGGGAGCGCCGTTTCACGCTCGGTACGCTCTTTTCATCCAACATGTTTCCCAACCGCGCTCCGCACGGCCACATCGTCTTCGAGACCCTGGTCGGCGGCAGGAGGCATCCGGAACGGCTCGATCTGGACGATGAAACCCTGCTAGCAGGTGCGCTGGCCGACGTAAAAGGGCTCCTCGATCTGCCGCCGAAACCCGACTATACCAAGGTTCTGCGCCCCAAAGGCGGAATTCCCCAGCTCGAGCACGGTTACAGCGGATTGCTCAGCTGGCGCAACGAGCTGGTAACACGCCACAGCGGGCTCTACATCTGCGGTTTCGGCTGGGAGGGAATCGGGCTCAATGACATGATCAAGACCGCCGGTTCGGTGAGCGAGCGGATCGTCGCCAGGAGTCGGCAGACCCAGCAACGGGCCGAGGTCAGGAAGGTCTATTTCTGACGCAGCGTGCTGTTATCAGAGGTTCCGCACCTTGTCGCTGAGCAGCTTGAGTTGTTCGGCGACCGAGACGTCGCGCCTACTGAGATCAGACATCACCTTGATGGCGTGCATCACGGTTGAATGATCGCGCCTGAAGACCTTGCCGATATCGGCCAGAGTCTCTTCGGTATGCTTCCGACACAGGTACATCGCCACCTGGCGGGGAAAGGAGACAGCCCGTTTCCGGGACTTCGAACGCATCTCATCGAGGCTCACCCTGAACTGAGCGCAGACCAGCTCACCGATCGATCGGGGGGAGAGACGGACGGCTGATCCGGTCAGGAAGCGGACGACTTCCTCGACGAGTTTGTCGTCGATAAGATTGTTGTTGAGCGCTGCCCGTGCGCCGATGGCTATCACCGTCGATTCGATTTTTCGCACGTCGCCTTTGACGTGATTTGCCAGGTAATCGACATATTCGCGGGGCAAGGCGATATTCTGCTGCTCCGCTTTTTTGGTGACAATGCGGCATCGGGTCATAAAATCCGGTTTCTGAATCGAGGTGACGAGCCCCGATGACATCCGTGACCGAAATTCCTCATCGATGCCGACAAGCTCGCGGGGCATCTGGTTACCGGTCATAACAACCCGCTTCCCGGATTTGATCAGACAGTCGAGCACTTCGTTGAGCTCTTCCTGGGTTTTCTTTTTGCCGGTCAGACTCTGCATGTCCTCGACGAGCAGAATGTCGCACTGCTCCTGGTATTTACGCTTGAACCGCTCCATCGCATTGTTCCTGATGTTTTGCACCATCTCTGAGGCAAACTGCTGGGCCGTCAGGTAGTGCAGGCGCATCATCGGCTCACTGTCGAGGATCTGATGAGCGATGGCATGGGTCAGATGGGTTTTACCGAGTCCCGTGGAACTATTGATGTAGAGACACGGACCGATGGAGTCGTCGAGCAGCGACATCGAGCGACAGGCGGACTGGGCCAGAATATTGGAGGACCCTACCATGAAATCCGCAAAGGTATAGCGGGGATGCAAGGCCCGAACCGAGGATTTACCTTCCGGCAGCGATGGCAAACGCATCTGCACAGGCTGCTGCGGTGTCACTTCCTCGCCGCCGCCGATCACGACCGATTCGATGGTCCCATCTATTTCCGAAGCCTTGCGAGAGATCACGTCCAGATAGTTCTGGTTGACATAAGCGCTGAAATAACGGTCAGGACATGATAGCACCAAGGTCGATTCACGCTTTCTGGAGAAGGTTATCGGTTCGATCCACAAACTGAAAACGGACTCCGACAGGACGCCCTGCAATGCTGTTTTTGTTTTCTCCCACACCATCGATGACAAGCCGGATCGGAATGAGGTTGATTAAACGCCATTTCAGGCAATTTGACCCACTACAGACTCGCACATGACCACAGCAGAGTCTGTTGCAACTCTAAACTAATAACAACCGAACTGGTAAACAACTTCAGGTGCTCTCTCCCCAAGAAGACAACCAGGGAAATAGAATATGCCTGCTGATAAACCTTATTTGCGGAATTTGGTCAAAGACGATTTATCGAGATTTTTTATCGGTATAGGGCTGGTAGCGCCACTGGCTCGTGACACCAGCAAGGACTGGGTTATCGGTGGAAGCAGGGCTGAATCTCTTGGAGAAGAAGGATTTGGAGGCATCGGCCTTTTTTAACGTTATCCTAACATTTTAGAACCGGGATGGGAAAATTTTCAACAAATTAACAAAAAAATTAAATTTCATTTAACAAGTAATAACTGCAAAAATCTATAAATATCTTTATTTTTTAAAACACATCACGATGTTCCCTAGTGGCTGCGGGTGATCGTGGCCGTTCAATAGTACAAATTTTTTTATACATTTTGCCGACACGATTTTCACGGCCAGTATCACGCTCTCGCGAATGTCCATACATCAATTCTGCGGGCTCCCCCCCGTTTCAGGGTTTTGGCGCATTCCGATACGGTCGTTCCGGTGGTATATACATCGTCAACGATGCAGATGGATCTGTTTACGACATCGAACCGCGCATTCACCGCAAACGCCTTCTTCAGGTTTGTTCTCCGACTGGCACCGCTTAAACGGGTCTGCGGAACGCTGTTTTCCACTCTGATGAGCACTGCCGGTTCAATCTTTCCTCTCCAGTCCCCGAACAGCAGTCCGGCCAGAATCAACGCCTGATTCAACCCCCGTGACCGCAGTCGGGAAGGGTGAAGCGGCACCGGCACAATCAGATCGTATGGCCCACCCTCAATCCGCCCGGGAGCCGCTCTGATCAGCTGCAGAAGGCCCCCCACAGTCCGGGTATCGGCATGAAATTTGAGCTTTAGCAGCAAGGAACTGGCCGGCTCCCGATACCAAACCAGCGAACGGGCGAAATCAAAAGCAGGATGGTTCTTCAGACATGAACCGCACCACCGGTCGCCGCCCCCCCCGTCCCGGCTGAGTTCGGCACCGCACCTCACACAGAGTGGCGAGCAGATATATGCAACCTCCGCCAAGCAGGCAGCGCAAAAGGCGGATCCCTCACTCTGCGGAAGGGGCCGTCGGCAGCCGCTGCAGACAGCTGGAAAACCGATGTTCCAAAGGGATGTCAGCACCATCCTTGTCACCGGCGCTCGGCTCTGTGTCGCGATGTCTGCTGTACCCGGAACCGCCCGATGCAGCGTGACCTGATATTCATGGAACAACAAAATAAACGTCAAAAGTTTAATACATCATTATTCGGGCTCGTGTTATTCTGCGCAGGCCAATCACGCGGTTTGTACGGTTCAGGCTAAACCTGGGAACAAACACGTTCCACCCTCCGGACGAGTCGTTACAGGGGGCGATCCCGCCTGGCTTCTCGGGGAGGTGCATCTGCTATCCAGCTTGCCCCATATCCCCCTGGATCGGAGACCTTCTCACCTGGTCAAGGGCATGCTGCGCCCGGCCCCCTCATTGGGGCGAGCAGGCGCAGATGGAGGTGATCGCCGATCGGACTCTGAGAATCACCCCCTTTCGTTGCATTTTTCCTCAAACATGGCATAATGCTGTATCCTGTTGCCTGTAACAATTCCCGAACGATCATCAGGACTATATACGGAACAATACCGGTTGGTTACCGTTAATGAACCCTTATCAGAAGGAACCGTTCATGCTCACTGAAAACAATTTCCCAAAGCGCTTCACTACGTTGTTTCGACTCTGTTTCATCAGCGTTTGCGCCTGCTGTGCCCTGGTCGCCACCCTCGCCCCGTCGGCCGCTGCTGTTGAGCAGACCACTGCCTATCTGCCCTTTCAGATCGTCGCGCCTCAGGTAGACGACAGGTTAACCGCAACAATTGACGACAGCCTGACAACAGCACTGTTGGCCAACGATTTTCAAATGGTGGACCGGGCGACCGCAGAGCGAATCGTCGATTATTCGATCTGGCCTCCCAGCCGGAACGCACTCGAAAAAATCGCCCAGGAAACCGGGTATGACAACGTTGCCGCCGGAACGGTAACCTTCATCGGTAGCCAGGCAAGTATCGATGTGAAGGTTTTCGACCTGTTCGATCCCGACAACCCGAGATATTTCTTCCGCGAAGCCGACTCAGTGGAGGATCTGAATCTGGTCATCGGTCAGGTCATAAGCGAAGTCGTCAGCTTCAGTGAGCGCCAGCAGCTTATCGGTTCGATCACACCGGAAGGCAACACCCGTATCGATTCGGGAGCGATTCTGAGAAAGATCCAGTCCAAGGTGGGAGGCGCCTATGATCAGGATATCCTGCGGGAGGATCTGAAGGCCATCTACTCAATGGGTTACTTCGACGATGTCCAGATCGACGTTAAGGACAGCCGGGCCGGGAAGGCTGTTACCTTCCGGGTTGTCGAGAAACCCGCCATAAGCTCCATCAGCTACTCAGGCATCAAGGAACTTGACGATGACGATGTCACCGAAGTCGTGACCATCAAAGCAAATTCGATTCTCAACCCGGCTCGGGTCAACGATTCGGCACTGGCCATCCAGGAGCTCTATAAATCAAAAGGTTACTACAACACCAAAGTCACTCCGGAAATCAGCTACCCGACTGCAGAAACCGCCGCCGTCAAATTCACCATCGAGGAAGGAAAGAAAATTTATATCAAGGCCATCGATTTCGAGGGAAATCTGACCTTCGACGACGATGATCTCGAGGACGTCATCGAGACCAACACCAAGGGGTTTTTCTCCTGGCTGACCTCTTCAGGCCTTCTCAACCGTGACAAACTTGCCCAGGATTCGACCAGAATAGTGGCCTTCTACAACAACAATGGTTTTCTCGAGGCAAGAGTCGGTGAACCCATCGTGACCCAGGATGAAGAGTGGCTCTATATCAAATTCATCGTCGAGGAGGGTCCGCGCTTCAAGGTTGGAACGGTGGCGGTCGAGGGCGAGCTGATCGCCGACCAGGAGGTTTTTCTCGACATGCTCGAGGTGAGAAAGGAAGAGTACCTGAGCCGTAAGACCCTGCGCGACGATATCATCAAGATCACCGACTACTACTCCGAACAGGGCTACGCCTTTGCCGAGGTCCGGCCGAAATTGGACAAGTCGGAAACGGGGTCCCGGGTCGATATCGTTCTCGACATAACCCGCGGAGACCTGGTGTATGTCAACCGTATTTCGATAAGCGGCAACACCAGAACCCGGGACAACGTGATCAGGCGCGACCTGGAAGTAGAAGAAGGCGGGGTCTTCAATGCTTCGGGCCTCAGGGACAGTTCCAGGGCACTGCAGCGGCTGGACTTTTTCGAGGAGGTGACGATCACCCCCGAACCGGCGCTCGATCCCTCGAAGATGAACATCGACGTCAAGGTGAAGGAAAAGAGCACCGGGCAGTTCAGCATCGGCGCCGGCTATTCGTCGGTAGACAATCTGATCCTGATGGGCGAGATCTCGGAGAACAACTTCCTGGGACTGGGCCATCGGCTTGCCCTCAGCGCCAACATCGGCGGCCGCAGCAGCAGATTCAACCTGGCCTGGACCGATCCACGGGTGTTCGACTCAAATCTATCGGCCGGGATCGATCTTTTCAACTGGGAACGTGAGTACGATGACTATACCAAGGATTCGAAGGGCGGGGCTGTCAGGTTCGGGCATCCGTTGTGGGGACACTGGCGGATGTATGAAAGCTACAGCTACACCGACACCACGCTCACCGACGTGGCCGAAGACGCCTCCTTTATCATCCGGGAATCACAAAACATCCCGGTGACCTCGGCGGTTAAGGTCTCCTTCGTGAGAGACACCAGGGATAGACTCTATGGGGCCTCTGAAGGTTCGAGAAACGCCTTCTCGGTCAAATACGCCGGTGGCCCCCTGGGTGGCGACTCTCAGTTCACCAAGGCTGAGGCAGCTTCAGGCTGGTACTTTCCCATGCCCTTCAAGACAGTCTACCGTATCGCCGGTGAAGTCGGGCAGGCCTGGGAGAATGAAACGGGCAAGCTGCCGGTCTACGAGCGTTATTACCTCGGCGGCATGAATTCAATCAGGGGCCATGAATACGGACAGGTCAGTCCGATCGATCCGAAAACCGGCGACCGCGTCGGCGGTGATCAGAACTGGTTCGTCCAAAACGAGCTTATCGTTCCGCTGTTCAAGCAACAGGGGATTTACGGCGTGGTTTTCGTCGATGTCGGTAACGCCATCGCCACCGAGGACGACAACTACAACAGAGACACCGCGGTCGGCACCGGATTCGAGTTCCGCTGGCTTTCCCCGATGGGACCGCTGCGCCTGGTCTGGGGGTACAACCCCGATCCGCTCGAAGACGAGCCGGAAAGTGTGTGGGACTTCAGCATCGGAGGCCAGTTCTGATCCAGCTTCGGTCGCCCTGCTGATATTCACGCCGGCTGCCGCATTTGCAGCCGGCGCTTTTGTTTATGGACCGTTCATCACTGTCATACCTGAAAGAGTCGGCGACCCCGGTCGGTGGACTGCGTGGCTCCTCGGTCTCCTGGTTCTGCGCGACCCACCGCAGAGACCGGCCGGCCTGCTGTATCTTGCCAGACGAGCAGCAGGCCGCCAGTTTCGAACAGGACCTGCAGCTGTTCTCTACCCGCGAAATTCTCGCCTTTCCCGGTTACGAGATCCCCCCTTACACCCCCCTGTCACCGGACCAGCGGACGACAGCCGCACGGCTGTCAACGCTCTATCATCTGACCGCACAGGCTGAACCGTTCATCCTGGTAGTTTCGATCGAGGCGCTGCTGAGGCGGGTGATGGCAGTTTCGGCTTTGCAGCAGCACGCCCAGCTGCTGATGGAAGGCGAGGAGTGCGATCTCCGCGCCCTGCAGACATCGCTGGTAGCCATGGGCTACGAGCATGTCTCGCTGGTCAAGAGTTTCGGCGACTTTTCGGTTCGAGGCGGAGTCGTGGACATCTATCCGCCGCCGTTCCGTCTGCCGGACAACACCCTGCATGACGGCCCGATCAGGCTCGATTTTTTCGCTGACTTCATCGAAACGATAAAACCGTTCGATCCATTCAGCCAGCGCTCATCCGGCAGATGCGAGGAAGCGGTCATTCTACCGGTCAGCGATATCCTGCTGCCGGCAGGCGATCGGCCAACCTGCACAGGGTTGAGCAGAACCCTGCTGAGCTATGCCGAGGAGCGCAACTGGTCGGCAGACAAGAGCAATGAGCTTGCCGATAGGGTCAGAAACGGGCAGCGGTTCGCCGGTATCGAGTTCTTTCTGCCGCTGTTCGGGGGAGCCGATAAAAGCTCGACCCTGATCGACTATCTACCGGAGCGAAGCTGTCTCTACTTCGTCGAGGCTGACGCAATCTCCTCGCAGATGAGACTGGTGCACGAACGCATCGAAGCCAACTACCGGGACTCCGTCGAGGCGCGCACACCCTGCCTCACTCCCGAAGAACTGTTCGTATCACCCGACCAGCTCAAAGCGTCGCTGGACCCTTTCGACCAGTATGCGATCACCGAGTTTTTGAGTGATTCAGAGACGGCGGTGACGATTCGTTCGAGCAATCATCAGCTACTCAAGCAGGAGATCTCCTTCAGCAGAAAACAGCACGGCCTGCTCAAGATCCTCGCAACCCAGATGAATTCGTGGCTGGAACACGGCCACCGCATTCTGATCTGCTGCCGTTCCGCCCAGCGCCGCAAAAACCTGGCCGAGCTTCTGGGACGTTTCGGTTTCAGATTCGCGCTGCTGGACAGCCCCATTGATCTTGACAATCTGCCCGACCGCGGGGACCAGGACCACATCTTCCTCTGCGAGCTCCCTCTCGATGCCGGCTTCAGCCTGGAAAACGAGCGGGTTCACCTGATTTCCGAGAGCGAATTGTTCGGTGAACGGCGCATCGGGTACAAGAAACGGTCCGGGAAAGCGCTCGGGGAACCGCTCAATTATACCGAACTGAGGCGGGGAGACGTGGTGGTGCACCGGGAACACGGCCTGGGCATGTACCAGGGACTGGAAACCATTTCGCTGCAGCAGATCACCAATGACTACCTGCTCATCGAGTATCGCGACGGGGACAAGCTCTACATCCCGGTTGACCGGCTCAACCAGGTGAGCCGTTATGAAGGGCTGTCGGATAAGCAGCCGAAAATCGATAAGCTCGGCAGCCAGTCGTTTGCCGCCACCAAGCAGAAGGTCTCCGACGAAGTCTGGAAAGTCGCCCAGGAACTCCTCGACATCTACGCTCGGCGGGAGATCAGAAGCGGTAGATCCTTTTCCGCCCCGGGGGAGTTCTACCGGGAACTCGAGGAGTCCTTTCCCTACGACGAAACGCCGGGCCAGTACCAGGCCATCAACGAGACCATCGACGACCTGATCCGTGAACGCCCGATGGATCGCCTGATCTGCGGCGATGTCGGGTACGGAAAAACCGAAGTGGCAATCAGGGCTGCCTTCAAAGTCGTTGAAGACTCCTGCCAGGTGGCGATACTGGTGCCAACCACGGTGCTCGCCGAGCAGCATGTCAAGACATTCAGGGAACGGCTCAAGGATTTTCCGGTCACCATCGCCTGTATCAACCGGTTCAGAACCCCCAAGGAACAGCGCCAGATCGTGGCCGGTCTGGCCGACGGCTCGATTGACATCGTCATCGGTACCCACCGGCTGCTCTCCAGAGATATCGCCTACCATAATCTCGGCCTGCTGATCATTGACGAGGAGCACCGTTTCGGTGTCGCCCACAAGGAGAAGATCAAGCGCATCAAGGCCGAGGTGGACGTGCTGACGCTGACCGCCACGCCGATTCCACGCACCCTGCAGCTGTCCCTGCTGGGCATCAGAGACCTGTCGGTGATCTCGACTCCGCCGGAACACCGGCGTCCGGTGAAAACCTTTGTTGCCCGCTATGACGACCTGGTCATCAAAGAGGCGGTGAACCGGGAGCTGATCAGGGGCGGGCAGGTTTTCGTCGTGCACAACCGGGTCAGATCGATCCACCGCATGGCCGCCGAAATCCAACGGCTCGCTCCCCAGGCCCGGGTTGCCGTGGCCCACGGGCAGATGGGCGGCAAGGAACTCGAAGACATCATGGTCGCCTTCGTCAACAACCGGATCGATGTGCTGGTCAGCACCACCATCATCGAATCGGGACTCGATATCCCCAGCGCCAACACCATCATCATCAACCGGGCTGACCGACTCGGCCTCGCCGAGATCTATCAGCTGCGGGGCCGGGTCGGGCGCTCATCGACCCAGTCGTTCGCCTACCTGCTGGTCCCGTCGATCGACCACCTCTCCAAGGATTCGCGGGAGAGGCTCAAAGCGCTCATGGAGTACAACGAACTCGGCGGCGGCTTCAAACTGGCGATGTCCGACCTGCAGATCCGCGGCGGCGGAAACCTGCTCGGCGTTTCGCAAAGCGGGCACATCGCCGCGATCGGCTACGATCTCTACCTGGATCTGCTCCAGAAAACGGTTGCCGACCTCAAGACACAGAATGATCCGACCGCCCGGAGCAGGGGATCCGATCTCGACCCGGAAATCAACCTCAACCTGTCCGCCTATATCCCGGAATCTTATATTGCAGATATCGGTCAGCGCTATATTATGTATCGACGCCTTGCCGGCCTGACCGCCTGTGACGACGGGAGTTCCGCAGATCTCAAAGAAGAACTGGAAGACCGCTACGGTTCGATGCCCGCTGAGGTGCACAATCTGTTCGACGTGGTCGCCATCAAGAAAGCACTGATTCCACTGCGTATCAGCAAGCTCGAGCGCGGCCCCGACAACCTGGTCTTTTCATTTATGAGCGACACACCGGTGCAGCCGGACCTGCTGATGGGCCGGCTCAATACCGCCAGCAACGGCCGCCGACTGACCCCCGACGGCCGGCTGATCGTATCTACCGAACCTGCATCCGCATCACTTTATGAAACCGTTTCAGCCATCATCGAAGATCTCAAACAACTCACCGACGCCGGCTCCGCATGACACCGGCCGCCCAGGCGAAGCAATCGACTGGAGGAATATTTCGACAGTACTGCTCGACATGGACGGGACGCTGCTCGATAAATACTACGACGATTATTTCTGGGAGCGTTTTCTGCCCGAGGTATATGGCGCCAGAAACGGACTCGATTTCGACCGGGCCAGACGGCACCTGTTCGATCATTACCGGTCGGTGAAGCGCACGCTGATGTGGACCGATCTCGACTACTGGTCGGAAACCCTCGGACTCGATATCATCAGTCTCAAAAAAGAGGTTTCCCATCTCATCACACCGCTTCCCCATGTTCCTGAATTCCTGACGTTTCTGAAAAATCAGCATAAATCGGTCTACCTGGTAACCGCCGCTCACCGCAAATCGTTGCAAATCAAGATGGACAGAGTTGATCTGCGCCATTTCTTCGACCGCCTCATCTGCGCCGACGAGTTGGGAAGACCGAAAGAAGACCAGGGTTTCTGGAGGGAGCTCCAAGACCTGATCGGCTTCGACTGTGAGCGGACCCTGTTTGCAGACGACAATCTCGAGGTGCTGAACGCAGCCCGGGGACACGGCATCAGGCATCTGGTCCACATGGCCAGACCCAGTTCGAAAGAGCCGCGGAACCAGAGCGACGGTTTTCCCTCCATCGCGACCTTCAGCGAATTGATGTGAGCGTTCCCACAGCGCCGCTTCACGGAATTCACCGCTGAACCCGGTCGAGCGCGGCGGCGCAGCGGCTCCGGCACCTGACCGGCACGATAATCAGAACAATGTTCTTTTTTTCTTGTATGGTATTCGTATCACGACATATATCAGATATTTATCCGTTGGTATTTTTTTTGCACGTCTCATCTTGAAGTTATTGTAAATATTTATTATATGTGAACGGATATATTGTACCATTACAGATCGCGGGAGGCCCATAACGTATGTAACAAGCGTAGAATTTATCATTAACCACAAACCCCAAAAGAGGTGGCACATGGCGAATTATGACGACGTTTTTGTAAAAAGTGTTGAAAATCCGGAAGCATTCTGGGCAGAAGCCGCTGAAGGAATCGACTGGTACAAGAAATGGGACCGGGTGCTTGATGCGACCAACCCCCCATTCTACCGCTGGTTTTCCGGCGGCACCATGAACACCTGTTACAACGCCGTCGATCGTCACGTGGAGAACGGTCGAGGTGACCAGTTAGCCATCATCCACGACAGCCCGGTCACCAACTCCATCACCAAGATCACCTATGCAGAACTCAAGGACACGGTCTCGACCTTTGCCGGAGCGCTCAGCTCGCTGGGCATAAAGAAAGGCGACACGGTCATCATCTATATGCCGATGATTCTGGAGGCAGCCTACGCGATGCTCGCCTGCGCCAGGATCGGCGCGATCCATTCGGTGGTTTTCGGAGGATTCGCTGCCAACGAGCTGGCCATCCGCATCAATCATGCCGAACCGAAACTGATCATCACCGCCTCGGGCGCGATCGAAGGGAAGAAGACCCTGGCCTACAAACCGATTGTCGACGAGGCGATCGACATCGCCACACACAAAGTCCCCACATGCATCGTTCTACAACGCCCGTTCGTGACCGCCGACCTGCAGGACGGCCGGGACGTCGAATGGAATGCCCTGGTAGCCGGCGCCAAACCTACCGACTGCGTACCCGTCGCCGCAACCGATCCGCTGTACATCCTCTACACCTCCGGAACGACCGGCATGCCCAAGGGAGTTATCCGCGACAACGGCGGCCATGCGGTGGCCCTTCACTGGAGCATGAAATCAATTTACGACATTGACGCCGGCGACGTGTTCTGGTCCGCCTCGGACGTCGGGTGGGTGGTCGGTCATTCGTATATCGTTTACGGACCGCTGCTCAAGGGGGCGACCACCATTCTCTATGAGGGCAAGCCGATCGGCACGCCCGACGCCGGAGCCTTCTGGCGGCTGATTTCTCAGCACCAGGTAAAATCGCTGTTCACCGCACCTACCGCGTTCAGGGCCATCAAGAAAGAAGACCCTGACGGCGTGTTCATCAAAAAGTACGACATTTCCTGCTTCCAGTGCCTCTATCTCGCCGGCGAGCGGCTCGATCCCGACACCTACTTCTGGGCTTCGAATTTGCTGAAAGTGCCGGTCATCGATCATTGGTGGCAGACCGAAACCGGCTGGGCGATCGTTGCCAACTGCCGGGGCATCGAGGAGCTGCCGGTCAAGCCGGGCTCGCCGACCAAGCCGGTGCCAGGCTACAACGTGATGGTGCTGGACAACGAAGGCACACCAGTCGGCCCCAACGTTGAAGGCAATATCGTCGTGAAACTGCCGCTGCCTCCTGGCACCCTGCCGACCCTGTGGAAAAACGACACACGTTTCGTCGAGTCCTACATGTCGGCGTTTCCGGGGTATTACGAGACCAGCGACGGCGGCTATATCGACGAGGACGGCTATGTCTACGTTATGGGACGCATGGATGATGTGATCAACATCGCCGGCCACCGTCTCTCCACCGGGGCGATGGAGGAGGTTATTGCGACCCATCCAGATATCGCCGAATGTGCCGTGATCGGAACCGAAGATCAGCTCAAGGGGCAGCTGCCGGTCGGCCTGTTCGTGCTGAAATCCGGGGTCGACAGGGATGTCGAGGAAATCAAGACAGAGTTGGTCAAGATGGTCAGGGACAAGATCGGCGCGATTGCCTGCTTCCGGGAATCCAACGTTGTCGCCCGGCTGCCCAAAACCAGATCGGGCAAAATTCTCAGAGGCACCATGCGATCAATCGCCGCCGGCAAGGAGTATCGGATGCCGTCGACGATCGACGATCCGGTAATCCTCGAGGAGATAACCGAAACCCTCAAGAGCATGGGATACCCGCCGAAATAAGCAGACCGCACCTCCGGAGGATGGCCTTCAGGGACCGTCCTCCGGCCCGCTCAGCCCCGACCGGTGGGCGGACGGCTCCCGGAACCCAACCCGCACCAAGGAGTTTTATTGCGATCATGAAAATCCACGAATACCAAGCCAAAGAACTGTTCAGATCCCACCAGATACCGGTGCTCGACTCGATGCTCATCGAATCGCCAGATGCCATCCTCGAGGCGGTCGAGAAGCTGGGTCTGCCGGTGGTGGTCAAGGCCCAGGTGCACGCCGGAGGCCGCGGCAAGGGCGGCGGCGTCCGGCTCGCCAAAACCATGGAGGAAGCCAAAGCGGCGGCGACAGCGATCATCGGTATGAACCTTGTCACCAAACAAACCGGGGCCGAAGGGAAAATGGTTCATAAGGCACTGGCTGAACAGGGCGTTTCGATCAAAAAAGAGCTGTACCTGTCACTCATCGTCAATCGCGACGATGCAACCGTAACGATCATGGCCAGCCAGGACGGCGGCATGGATATCGAGGAGGTGGCCGCCGCCTCGCCGGAGAGGATCATCAAGGTCGGGATCAATCCGCTGCTCGGCATCCAAGGATACCATGTCAGGCAGGTGTGCACCGGGCTGGCCCTGGAGCCGGCGGTTGCAAAACAATGCGGGGCGATGCTCAGAAACCTCTACCGGCTGTTCACCTCGACCGATTGTTCGCTGGTGGAGATCAACCCCCTGATTATTACCGGCGACGACCGGCTCATCGCCCTCGA
>JAJDNR010000215.1 GCA_022340565.1 Desulfofustis sp. | reverse complement strand
TCCTGGCGGTCGGTTATCTGGCCAACCTGGTGCGGGAACGGATCAACGGTAACAACGCCTATTTCATCTACAACCAGCACATCAACTATTCCAATATCTGCACCAACCTCTGCAAATTCTGCGCGTTCGGGCGCAGCAAGGGCGATGATCTGGCCTACGAGATGTCGGTCGAGGAAGTTAAGGAGAAGGTTCGCCAGCGGCTCGATGAGCCGATCGTCGAGATCCACATGGTCGGGGGCATTCATCCCGACCTGCCGTTTTCCTACTACACCGGTTTGCTCAAAGGGATCAAGGAGGTGAGGCCCGATGTCCACATCCAGGCCTTCACCTGCGTTGAGATCGCGCATCTGGCAGGACTTGCCGGCGAATCGCTGGAGCGGACGCTGGAGATCCTGCGGGATGCGGGGCTCGATTCGATGCCGGGCGGCGGCGCCGAGGTGTTCGCCACCCGCATCCGGGAGCGGACCTGTGCTGACAAACTGCCCGGAAGGGAATGGATCAGGGTCGCCCAGACCGCTCATCGGCTCGGATTCAGGACCAACGCGACGATGCTCTACGGCCATATCGAAACCATCGAGGAACGGGTCGAGCATCTCGAGGCGCTGCGGGCCGCCCAGGATGAAACCGGAGGCTTTCTGGCCTTTATCCCGCTCGCCTTCCATCCGAAAAACACCGCCCTGGACTCGATTTCCCCAACCACCGGCATCGACGACCTGAGAAACATCGCGGTGGCCAGGCTCTATCTGGACAACTTCGCCCACATCAAGGCCTATTGGGTAATGATCGGCCCGAACATGGCGCAGATCGCGCTGTCATTCGGTGCCGACGATCTTGACGGCACCGTCAAGGAGGAGGTGATCACCCAGATGGCCGGAGCCGAAAGCGGCTCGGCGATCGGTTCGGACACGCTGGTCAGGCTGATCAGCGAAGCCGGCAGGGTCCCCGTCGAGCGCACCACGCTTTATGACGTGATCTCCGTGCATACCACCCCTTGAATGGTTTAGAGATGATCGAGTCGATACTGGATCATATCCGCAGCGGCAGTCGCCTCACCGATGATCAGTTTGCCACCCTCTACCGGCACGCAGACCTGCACCGGCTGGGGATGATGGCGGACGGGGCGCGCAGGGCCAAGCACCCGGACAAGATCGTTACCTACGTGATCGACCGCAACATCAACTACACCGACGTCTGCATATCGGCGTGCAAGTTCTGTGCATTCTACCGGCTGCCGGACAGCGGAGACGGCTACCTGATCGAGAAAGACGAACTGAAACGCAAAATCGACGAAACCCTGGCCGTCGGAGGCACCCAGATCCTCCTGCAGGGCGGGCTTCATCCCGATCTGAACCTGGAGTATTACGAGGATCTGGTGGCCTTCATCAAATCCTGCGGCATCGGCGTCCATGGTTTTTCACCGCCGGAGATCCAACATTTTTCAGCCCTGTCCGGGCTCTCCATCGGCGAGGTACTGCGGCGACTGCGCACGGCCGGCCTCGATTCGATGCCGGGCGGCGGGGCGGAAATCCTCAGCGACCGGGTGAGAAACCTGATCGCCCCGAAGAAATGCAGCGCCGATCAGTGGCTGGCGGTCATGGAGGAAGCCCATGACCAGGGGATGCGCACCACCGCGACGATGATGTTCGGACATGTCGAGACCGCCGAGGAACGGCTCGAGCATCTGCGGCGGCTGCGCGACCTGCAGGATCGGACCGCGGGCTTTACCGCCTTCATCCCGTGGCCGTTTCAGCCCGACAACACCAGACTCCACGGTGAGGGAACCTCGCTGAAGACCAGCGGCTGGGAATATCTGCGGATGCTTGCGCTTTCCCGGATATACCTCGACAACTTCGACAACATTCAGGCGTCATGGGTCACCCAGGGACCCAAAATAGCTCAGCTGGCACTTTTGTTCGGGGCCAACGACTTTGGGTCGACGATGATCGAGGAGAACGTGGTGGCCGCCGCCGGGGTGCGTTTCAGGCTCTCCGAGCCGGAAATCCGCCGCCTGGTGAGGGATGCCGGATTTGTCCCGCAACAGCGGCTGATGGATTATCGACCGGCCCCCTGACGATATGATGAGCGACGTAGCGAAACCTGTCGCGCGGATCGGCATGGTCCATTACATCAACATGGCGCCGCTTGTCGAGACCTGGAAAGCACGGGTTCACGACCGGAACTGGCAGCTCATCGAGGCGCATCCGGCGGCCCTGAACCGGATGCTCGCCAGTGCAGAGATCGACCTCGGTTTCGTGTCGTCCCACGAATACGGGATCAGGCCGGACGCCTACCTGCTGCTCGATGACCTGTCGATCAGTTCCACCGGGGCGGTAGGCTCGGTGTTGCTGTTTTCGCGGGTCGAGCCTCAGCACCTGTCGGGAAGAACCGTATTGCTCAGCGTGCAGTCGAAGACCTCGGTGTGCCTGGTCAGGATCGTGCTTGAAAGATTCTTCAGTGTTTCGCCGGTCTATGTCGAGGATGAGATCGGCAACGCCCGGCAACGGGGGGTCGACGCGGTTCTGGCCATCGGCGACGATGCGCTGCGGCTGAAGCGGGGGGAAGCCTATCGCTACCGCCTGGATCTTGGCGAGGTGTGGATGCGCTACACCGGTCTGCCCTTCGTGTTCGGGGTGTGCGCGGTGCGTAGCGGGTTCGCAAAAGCCCACCCACGGCTGGTTGACGATATCCACCGCGAGCTGCTCGTCTGCCGGGAACTCGCCAATATCACGCTTGCCGATATCTGTGCGGTTGCGGCCCCGCGGATACCGATGGAAATTGAAACCTGCCGCACCTACCTGAAGGGTATCGAATACAACCTCGGCCCCAGGAAACGGGAGGCGCTGGAGCGGTTCTACACCTATCTGTTCGATTTTAATGAAGCGGTGAAACCGTGTCTGCCCTTGAAAATCCGTAAAGCGGAAGAATAGTGATGCAGTAAACCACCAGTTGACAGATGACTCGACCATTCGCATGAAACTTTTGACCGCGGTGACCGGCGCTTCCGGTATGATATTCATCCAGGCGTTTCTGTCCCTGTGCAGGAAACAGCAGGATCTCACCGTACACGGCATCTGCTCGGATTCCGGACGGGACGTAGTGATGATGGAGCTTGGTGCCGACGTCGCCGAACTGGAGGGGGTCACGCACTGGTACGACATTGACGATTTCACCGCCGCCCCCGCATCGGGGTCGAATGACTACGACGCGATGGTGGTGCTGCCGTGCTCTATGGGTACGCTTGGTGCCATTGCCTCGGGCCTGTCCATGAATCTGATCCATCGGGCCGCCGACGTGATGCTCAAGGAGCGGCGCCGGCTAGTTCTCTGCGTGCGGGAGACGCCGCTGAACCGAACGCATCTGAAAAATATGCTCACGGTCCATGACGCCGGGGCGGTGGTCTGTCCGCCGCTGCCGAGCTTCTACTTCAAGCCGGCGAGTCTTGAGGAGGCGGCACTTTCGTTCGGCTGGCGGCTCATGGATCAGATCGGTATCGACGTGGCCGGCAGGAGGAGGTGGCGGTGAGCATCGTCCGGAAGATCCCGATCCTGCTCGAGATGATCAAGTTCAAGCTGACCGTGTTCGCGATGCCGTTCGCGTTCACCGGAGCCTTTCTCGCCGCCCGCGGATTACCCGAGTGGTCGGTGATCATCTGGGTGATTTGCGCGATGGTCGGGGCCCGCACCAGCGCGATGGGATTCAATCGGATCGTCGACTGGAAATTCGATGCCGCCAACCCGCGTACCGACAAGCGGGCGATTCCGGCCGGGGAGGTGAGGCTCAAGGAGGCCTGGGGCATGGTGATCCTGGCGGCCCTGCTGTTCTTTGTTTCCTGTTGGCAGCTCAACCGGCTGACGCTGCTGCTGTCGCCGCTGGCGCTCGCTCTCACCTTTTTCTATTCATTTACCAAGCGGTTCACCTCGCTCTGTCACCTGGTGCTTGGCGTTGCCCTCGCGCTGGCGCCGCTCGGCGGCTGGGTCGCGGTGACCGGAACGCTGCTCGACTATCCCTTTGCACTGTCGCTGGGCGTGCTGTTCTGGGTGGCCGGATTCGATACCATCTACGGGTGCCTCGATGCCGATTTCGATCGCACCGCCGGACTCCATTCGCTGCCTTCACGGCTGGGCAGGAGAAACGCCTTTCGTCTGGCCGGTCTGTTCCATGTTCTGGCCTTTGCGCTGTTCGCGATAACCGGCATGCAGATGCAGCTCAACTTTGTCTATTTCATCGGCCTGGCAGTGACGGCGGGAGCGTTGTGCTACCAGCATATCATCGTCAGTCCGACGGATTTGTCGAGAATCAAGGCCTCGTTTTTTTCGATGAACGGGCTGATCAGCCTCACCATTTTTTGCGCCACTTGGCTGGCGCTTGCAACCGCCTAGCAGGGATATGATGAGTTGCGGCCGGATCGTTGGTTTCGTTGTTGCACTGGTCATGTGTCTGAGCGTTTGCGAGGCAGTTGCTCAAGGAAGCGACCAGCAGCCGGAACTCAGGGAGGCAATCCCGTACGGAGTCATCGATGCATCGCTGATTCCCATTACCTATGCAGGCACCGAGTCATTCCGCTACGATATTTCCTATACCGGCGGCCTGAAGCTCGGCGAGCTCCACCTGTCGGTAAAGAAAATCGATGGCGTGTATGACGGGTACTCAATCCATGCGCGGGTGACCACCGAAAACGGCATGTTCTCGAAGATCTACCCGATCGAAGACGTGCATGTGACCGAGGTGAGCGGTCCCGAGCGACTGCCGTTTCATTACGAAGTGTGGCAGAAGGAAGGGTACAGCTACGAGTCCCACCGCGTCTATCAGTACAAGCAGACCAAAGAGAAGATCGTCTACCGTCACAACGATAAACCGGAACGGGTGTTTGACGTGAAAACCCCGATTCAGAACGAGTTTTCTTCGTTTTTCGCCAGCCGGCTGATGGAATTTACGCCTCAGAAGCCGTTTCTGGTCGCTACCTTTGCCGACGAGAAGCGCAATGAAGTGGTGGTCATGGTGCGCGGCAGGGATCGGCTGAAAGACACCGTTCTCGGTGATGTTCAGACCATGATCGTGGAGCCGATCATGAAATTCAGCGGCCTCTACGACAAACGGGGTGATACCGCGATCTGGTATACCGACGACGAGTGCCGGGTGCCGGTGCAGGTGAATTCGAGGCTGGTGATCGGGTCGTTGACCGCTAAACTGGTTTCCTACTCGAATCCGGCCTGTCCGCGATATGACGGTGCGATCTTGAAGAAATATGAAAAGGAAGCAGGGAAACCGGCGCCAACAAACAACCGAGAGGGATGACGATGACTGATGCCGTAATTGAGACCAATTTCTCAGGACTGAACCTGGTGCATCGGGGCAAGGTGCGCGATATGTACTCGATCCCCGGACATGACGACAAACTGCTGATGGTTGCGTCCGACCGGATCTCCGCCTATGACGTGGTCATGGCCGATCCTATTCCCGGCAAGGGCAAAGTGCTGACCAGCCTGTCGCTGTTCTGGTTCGAACTGCTTGGCGATATCGTCGAAAACCACCTGATCAGCGCCGATGTCGATGCCTTTCCGGAGGCCTGCAAACCGCATCGGGAGATTCTCGCGGGGAGGTCGATGCTCGTCCATAAATCGTCCCCGCTGCCGGTCGAGTGCATCGTCAGGGGCTATATTTCCGGATCGTTTTGGAGCGCGTACAAGAAAAACACCAACGTCTGCGGTTTTCAGCTGCCCGACGGTATGCAGGAATCACAGCAGTTCCCTGAGACGCTGTTCACGCCGTCCACCAAGGCGGAAATCGGCACCCACGACGAGAATATCTCCATCGAGCGGCTCAAACAGATGGTCGGTGACGCACGCGCCGAGGAGATCGCCGAAATCAGTATCTCCCTGTACCGGAAGGCGGCGGATTACGCCCGCAGCAAAGGCATCATCATAGCCGATACGAAGTTCGAACTGGGCGAGAAAGACGGGCGGCTGATCCTCATAGACGAGGTGTTGACCCCCGATTCATCGCGCTTCTGGCCGCTCGATGAATATGAGCCGGGCAAGGGGCAACCCAGTTTCGACAAACAGTTCCTGCGCGACTACCTGTCGTCGCTGGACTGGGACAAGACTCCCCCGCCACCGCCGCTACCCCCCGATATCATCGACCGGACCAGATCCCGGTACGAAGAAGCGCTTGCCAAAATAACCGGCTAGCAGGGTTTGTATCGACCCATCTCCGGCCGTCGTCTGCTGCAATGAGCGGTATTACCGGTCATGCAGGCAGGCGGCCAGCGCCTTCTCCAGGTTCGCATGGCGGTGGGTATAGCCGTTTCGCATCAGCACGCTCGGCAGAACCCGGGTGCTGGACAGCACCAGTTCCTCTCCCATCTGCCCGAAAACCGCCTTGGCGACGAAGGCGGGCATGTTCATGACGGTCGGCCGTCTGACCACTTTTCCCAGCGTCTTGGTGAATTCGCGGTTGGTGACGGCCGCCGGTGCAACCAGGTTGACCGGTCCCGAGATATGCCGTTTTTCGACGGTAAAGGTGATCATCGCCACGAGGTCGTCGATATGAACCCAGCTGACGAACTGTTTGCCGCCGCCGACAACCCCGGCGATGCCGAGTTTGAAGGAGGGAAGCATGGTCGGCAGGGTACCGCCCCTGCCGCTCAGCACCATTCCGATGCGTCCGAACACCACCCGGATGCCGGCCGTCACGGCAGGTTCTGCAGCCTGCTCCCACTTTCTGCACACCTCGGAAACGAAGTTCGAGCCGGGGGAACTCGTTTCATCGAGCGTCTCGTCGCCGCGGTTGCCGTAATAACCGATGGCCGACGCGCAGAACATGACAGCAGGCTTGTTTGCAAGTCCGGCGCAGAATTCGGCAAGCTGTCCGGTGCCCTCGACCCTGCTGTCGAGAATCCTCTTTTTCTTGGCTGCGGTCCACCGGCCGGTGGCGATATTTTCCCCGGCCAGGTGAATCACCGCATCGAAGGGCTGCTCGAGGAGCTCCGGCGGAATCGTGTCGAACCGCCAGAAATCACCCGTCCGGCTGCCGGTCCGCTGGAGGCAGAAGAGGTGGTGGCTGCCGCTGCTCAGGTGTTCGAGCAGACGGCTGCCGACCAGCCCCGATGCTCCGGTAATCAAGATGTTCATGAATGGTCATCCCTGGATTTTGAATGGGCGGAAGGGTTTGCCTTGATCCGCGGTGGTCTGATCAGCTTTTCATCGAGCAGGTGGGCGATCGCCAGGAGGGGATGATGCAGGATCATTCGCGGTCCGCTATAGTGCATGACCGCTTTGATACGCTGCCGCATGTCAGGCTTGTAACAGTGAATCCGGCAGGTGCCGCAGGTCGGCTTGTTCTGCTGAAACGGGCAGCCGGCGAGGCGTTTTTCCGCATAAATTGCCAGCTGGAGGCACGCTTCACAGAGGCCTTCGGAGGTGGTGGAATGGGTTTCCCGGCAGTAGATTTCAATCATCGCCCTGACGGTTTTCATCTCCCGGGCCAGCCGCCGAGGCAGCATGCTCTGATCTGTCGCTTCCTCAGGCATTGGTGTTGAGTCGGGCCATCACGATCTGCAGCTGATCGTGAATGTCGTCGCAGACCTGGTCCTGGGTTCTGTCGTTGCTGTCTATGGTGATATCGGCGTATCTGGTGTACAGCTCGAGTCGTTCCTGGAAAAGATCGGCGAAACTCTGTTCGGGGCGTTTCGCCAGTCCTCTCGTTTCGTAGTTGTGGATACGCTTTTTGAGGGTATCCAGGCTGGCATCGAGAAAGATCACGATGCCGTTTTCCTTGAGATGAGTCATCGCCCGATGGCTGTAAGCGGCGCTGCCGCCGGTCGCAACCACGTGATTCTCGCATCTGATGCCGAGCAGCACCTCTTCCTCTATTTTCCTGAGCACCATATAGCCGTCGGAGTTGACGATATCCTGAAGGGATCGGTGTTCCTTGAGCTGGATCAGGATGTCGCTGTCCAGGTAGGGCATGGTCAGCGCCTTGGCCAGGATCAC
>JAJDNR010000210.1 GCA_022340565.1 Desulfofustis sp. | reverse complement strand
TACCGCTCGAGCACGCCACTGCCCTTGATGCGGATAATGAGGCTGAAAATGATGTAAAGCACCCCGGCCGCAGCCAGGCCGCAGAGGGTTCCGGGAATTCCCCAGGTCTTGACGCCGTATGAGATCGGGGCGATGAATGCGAACGAAGATGCCAGAAAGATCGGGACCTTGCCTCTGGTGATGATCTGGAAGACGAGGGTGCCGATGCCGGCCGTGAACAGCGCCACATTGGGGTCGAGCCCGGTGAGTATCGGCACCAGCACCAGGGCGCCGAATGCGACGAACAGCATCTGGGCGCCCAGCAGGCTGTCCCCGATCGTGAAGCGGTATTGGGTGCGCGTATCAACTGACATCTTTTCCTCTCCCTCCTGTTTTATCGTAATCTGGGAGCACCGCAAGCGGGATTATCCGATGCTTGACGGGCAGCTATTTGGTTCCGAATATCTTGTCGCCTGCGTCCCCGAGACCAGGCAGAATATAACCGACATCATTGAGTCTTTCGTCCACGGCGGCCACGTAGATCTCGACGTCGGGGTGGGCTTCGCTGACCCGTTTGATGCCTTCCGGCGCGGCCACCAGAAACAGTCCCTTGATGGTTTTGCAGCCGACCCGCTTGAGGGTCTCGATGGTGGCCATCAGCGTGCCGCCGGTGGCCAGCATCGGATCGACGATCAGGGCGATGCGCTGGTCCATGTCGCTGGCGGTCTTCACGTAGTATTCGACGGGCTGCAGCGTTTCCTCGTTGCGATAGTAGCCGACCACACTGACCCTGGCGGACGGGATCATGTCCAGTACCCCGTCCATCATGCCGAGACCGGCCCTCAGGATCGGCACGATAGTGATCTTCTTGCCCTTGATCTCTTCCACTTCCACCGGACCGGCCCAGCCCTGGATGGTCTTTTTCTGGGTCTTCAGATCCTTGGTCGCCTCGTAGGTGAGGAGCCGGGCGATCTCCGAGGCCAGATCCCGGAAATCCCTGGTGTTGACGCGCTCTTCGCGCAGCAGGCCGATCTTGTGGCTGATGAGGGGATGATGAACGACATGGACGGCCATGATTACCTCCCTGCAGGTGAGTCGATACAGACGGCGCCGGCAGCCTGCACCATTTCCTTGAGTTGACGTGGTGACCCGGAAAACGGCGTGAGGACGTAAGCGTGCATACGAATTCTGCTCATAGCTAAAACGATTACGGATCTGCGGATTGGAAACGTGTGGGACAGCCACTATTTATAGAAGGAAAGCCACCGAAACACAAGCAAATTAACCGCTGTCCGGCGATGATTTCGGGCTCAGTTCCCGGGCCTTTCCCCGCATTAGCGGGAGCAGTTGCACGGCCATGATGCCGGCGAAAATCAGCACCGCACCGAGCACCTCGAGCCGGCTCAGGCGTTCTCCCAGAAACAGGTATCCGCACAGCGCCGCAAATACCGTTTCCGAACTGAGAATGATCGCTGCATCGGCCTCGTGGGTGAAACGCTGGGCCACCGCCTGGAGAGTAAAACCGATGCCGGTCGACAGGAGTCCCGCGTAGAGGATCCCGAACAGGCCGGACCGGACATCCGCGAGACTCGGCTGTTCAACCATGAGGCCCAGGGCCACGCCGCACAGTCCGCAGATCAGGAACTGCCCGCAGGCGACCACCAGCGGCGCCCTGGTCCTCACCGCCATGGTCCCCACCAGAATCACGTGGCAGGCCCAGAAGAAACTCGACATAATCACCCATATATCGCCGACTTTGAGGTCGATACGTTCCGCTCCGCTCATGATGTAGGTGCCGAACAGGCAACATATCGATGCCGGCCATACCGACCAGTGCACACGGCGGCGCAGCACCAGCAGTGAGATTACCGGTACCAGCGGGACATACAGCGCCGTCAGAAACCCCGCATTGGTAACCGTGGTGTGGAAGATGCCGTACTGCTGAAGCGCGGCCGCGGTAAACAACACCAGCCCGGTGGCGATGATGCCGAGCCAGTGTCCCCGGGTGAAGGGTTCATGGGCCGGGCGCTTTCTGAACTGGGCAAAGGCCAAGGGCAGCACGAAACAGGCTCCCACCAGCATGCGGATACCGGTGAAACTGATGGTCTTGAGTTCCCCGGTGCCGACCTGCTGCACCACGAAGGTCGAGCCCCAGACAATCGCTGCCAGCATCAGCAGCGCATTGGCCTGCAATCTGTTCATCACATCCCGTCTGATCGGTTAACTCTTATGAAACACGACCCCAGTGCCCGTATTCAAAGCTGCTCGAATATACTTGCTTCCAGGAATTTTGCAAGCCGGTCGGGGCTGCGATAAGCAAAGTACCACTTTGTGGTTGCTCAAGCCATGGATATTCCTTGATATAGCGGCAACTTGATGGTAGTACATACGCTCACATATACCACAAATGACCATAAGGCGCGGCGATAGGCAGTGCGGCCGTTCCCAAATCCATTCAACCGAAAGCGAAGGGGTAATCCTGATGAAACTCAACAGACTGGAAATCAGGCTGTCGCGAGCACTCCTTGGTGCCGCCTTTTTCTGCGTGCTCCAGGCAGGCAGCGCCCATGGCGGAGATTCCTGCATCACCTGCCACACCGACGAGGACCTGCTCGAGGAATTTTCGAGCCAGGCAGGCAGTAAAACCTCGGCGCTGCAGGCGGGGAGCGGCTGAGGCGGCGCCGTGGCTCCGTTGGAGCCGCAGCAAAAGGTGCTGGTGTCGGATGAGTTTTTCGACACCGACCACGGCGAACTGGACTGTGTCGACTGTCACGGGGGCAACGACGATGCCGATGACAAGGAAGGCGCCCATCAGGGTTTCGATCCTCAGCCGTCCATCAACAACCCCCAGGAAGCCTGCGGTGAGTGTCATGAGGAAATCGTCGAGACCGTTCCCCAGTCCCTGCACGCGACCCTGTCGACCTTCCCCGGCTATCTCGCAAAGCGCGCCGACGAAACCACCTGGGATAAAGTCGACCACGGCCGCTCCCGGCACTGCGCGTCCTGTCACACCAGCTGCGGCGGCTGCCACGTGAGCCGTCCTCAGTATGCCGGCAAGGGCTTTGTCAACGGTCACGTATTCAGCGCCAAGCCGGATCCGGTCAACCAGTGCACGGCCTGTCACGGCAGCCGCATCGGCAACGAATTTTTCGGCGCCCGCGGCCAGGGCGACGTCCATCTCCGAGAATACAACATGAGCTGCGAAGCCTGTCACCCGGCGGAGGAAATGCACGCAGCCGCGCCGCAAGGGCTGGAGAACCGCTACCACCTCCAGGAGGCGGCAAACTGTAAGGACTGCCACCGTGACCTGCAGTACGGCTCGGTAAGGGACCACCGTATCCACAACAACAAGGTGCAGTGCCAGGTGTGCCATTCCCAGACCTACGTCAACTGCTACTCCTGCCACACCGGCACCGACGATGAAGGCATCGCCTACTTCGTCAACAACTACGAGTTCGAAGGGATGAAAATCGGCTTCAACCCGGACCGCTTCCCCGGCAACAACTATGAATGGGCCATCCTCAGACACGTCCCGGTCGACCCGGAGGTATTCGACTACTATATCAAAAACGGTTTCCCCCGCTTCGACGTGTCGCCAACCTGGAAACGGGCCTCCCCGCACAACATCCAGCGGCGCACCTGGCAGAACGCAAACTGCAACAACTGCCACGGGCAGCGCGACCTGTTCCTCGCCGAAAGCGACCTGCTCGACTACGAGAAGAAGGCCAATTTCGGGGTCACCGTGACGGACGATCAGATCCCGCCCCCGCGTTCACGGGTCATGGAGCTGGGCATCGACACCTCCAAGGTCCAGACGGCAAAGATCGTCACCGCCGAATGGCTCGACGAACACCGCTCGGACGACACGGTGGTGATCCTCGATGCCCGCGGCGAAACAGCCTACGAGGCGGGACACATACCGGGAGCGATCAATCTCGATCCGAACGCGGCGGAGGGTTTGAGAACCGGGCTTGACGACGATCTCCCCCTCACCCTCGAGGATGACCAAACGCTCGCAGAAACCCTCGGCGAATACGGTATCGCCAGGGACGACCATATCGTGGTCTACAGCGATCGGGGCATGGATGCGGGCTTTCTGCTGGGAATCCTCGATTACGCCGGCGCCGACTCCATTTCGATCCTCAACGGCGGTATCGCCGGCTGGAAAGAGGCCGGTTTCGAACTGAGCGAGGAGGAGCCGGACTGGGATGAGAAGACCTTCGAGATCAAATCGAGAAAGAACCTGATCGTCGACAGCGACTATGTAAAGGCGAATCTCGACAATCCCGAAGTCGTCGTCGTCGACGTCAGGGTCATGCAGCAGTCAACCGGCCGGGCCAAGCACAGCCTGGCGGAACGGCCGGGCCGGATTCCCGGTTCGGTGATGCTGCCCCTGCCAGCCCTCTTCATGGACGACTCGTTCATCAAGAGCCCTGAGGAACTGCTCTGGGTGCTGAAGGAACGCAATATCCGCCCGGACAGGACCATCGTGGTCACCTGCAATACCGGCAACTGGGCGGCGGCGGGCATGTTCATGCTGCGCCTGCTCGGATACCCGGACGTGCGGCTGCACGACGAGTCCTGGATCAACTGGACGGATCTGTAACCTGCGCCACGGGAAATCTTAGGCCTTTGGCCATAGCCGGAAAGCGGCTGCCGGGACGATCCCTGCAGCCGCTTTTTGTTTGGTCCTCTGCATATTCGGATTTCCGGGAAATGCAGTGAATTAAGGGGACATGATACTTAATTGCAGTTCAAATTAAGTATCATGTCCCCTTAATTCTTTATGTCCCCTTAATTCTTTCCGCAATCAATCCAGCCCCGCTTCCTTCCCGGGACCAGAACATGCCGAAAGGGGGGAGCCCTTAGAGTTGCACATCAAACCCCTGGATCGTCTGCAGGATCTTCGGGTCCGCCTCATCTTCGGCGAGGATGATATGGCACGCCTCGCAGTCCATCGAAATGGTTTCCCCGGCGCTGGTCTCATGTTCGTCGTCATGGCAGCGGAAGCAGCCTGAATCGCCCTGGTGCCCGCGTAAGCTGCGATAGGTGTTCCAGCCGATCTTCATGCTCGGCCAGACATTCTCGGTGTACGCCGCCTGCACGCCTGCGACCGCCTTTTCCAGCATCGGCATATTGTTGTTCACCACCTCGGGGTATTTGAGCCGGTACCAGGCGCGCAGTTCGGTGGCGATCTTGTTTTTCGCCTCTTCGTGACTCCCGTATTCCCTGGTGATCATCTCGTAACCGATTTTCCTGATAAACGGCAGTTGCGTCGGTATGGCGCCGAGCAACAGCTTCTGGTCGATCGCCTCTTCGGGTGAACGGTAGATGTGGGTGGGCCGGTTGTGGCAGTCGATGCAGTCCATTTCCCTGGTGTACACCTTCTCCTCCTCGGGGACTTCGCCGCCGTATTTGTCGAAGACCACCGTGGTTCCGTCCGGTTTGGTCAGGGTCACCTCGCTGATTTCTTCGCGCTCCCAGTCGCTGTGCGAGTAGGTAATCCGGTTTTCCGCCGACACGTGCCAGTGGATGCCGTGGGCTTCCGATCCCTGGTAGCCGCCGGACCCGACCTTAAGCAGCAGCACCGTCTGGACGTGGGTATTCCGTTCGTCGGACAGGAATTTGTCCTTGATGTAAAGCTTATCGCCGTGAAACAGCTCAGGCCGGTGACACTCCTCGCAGGTATCACGGGCGGGACGCAGCCCATGCACCGGGGTCTCGATGGGCGTCGCATAGGTTTTCGCGACCACCGCGACCAGCTGCCGGGTGCCGGACAGTTTCGATTTAACGAACCACTGCGCACCGGAGCCGATATGGCACTCGACACATTTTACCCGTGAGTGGGGAGAATTCGAGTAGGTCGAATATTCCGGTTCCATGACCGAATGACAGAGCTGGCCGCAGAATTCGTTGGACTCGGTGTAGTGATAGCCGGTGTAGGCGAGCAGCACGATCACGAAAATGTTGATGAAGGTCAGGCTGGTGGCCAGGAAGATGAGCTTGCGGACCTTGATGAAATTTTCCGGGACCGAGAGCTTTTCGCTGAGATATTCATGGGTGAACATCCCCACTTCCTCCTTGCCCCTGAAGAAGAAGAGCCCCAGGAAGATAAGCACCAGCCCGAGGATGAAGGCGGGGGCCACGAACATGTAGAGCACGAAGCCGAAATACTGGTTGCGGACGACACCGAACAGCTCGAGCAGTATACCGACCAGCAGAATCGGAAACGAGGCAGTGGTCATCGTCGCCCCGACGAGGGAAACTTTGCTCCTCGTAATTCCATTGATAAACGCTTTGACGATCTGTGAGAACCTGGTCACCGCAGCCTCCTCCGGAATGGTTTCTATCTCCTGAATCCTCTATATGAATTTCCAGTGCTACATTGTATCAGGGAGAGAGATCTTTTCAATCTTTCATTTGTTCATTTTTGATCCGGCAGCGGTGACGGCCGGGCAGGGCGGCTGCAGGTAAACGATCAGTACACGCGACAGGCGCAGTTACCCGGACCAGGGCTTCGAGGGACCTGATCATCTGGAAGTATTGGTGGAAAGGGGCCTGACCGGCAGCCGCAGCCCGACCGGCCGTCATCGAGGATGGATTGCAGAGCGGTCGGGGGGAACCGGCGTTACGGGTTCGCCCGCACCCTCCATTGAGCGCCGTTTTCCATGGCCGGCAGCTTGTTCAGATAGTAGTTCTGCTGCTCCGGATCGAGCGGTTGGTGATTGATGTTGCAGACAACATAGTCGGCACGCCGGTACTGTTCGGCAGTGAACAGCATTGGAAACAGGATGATGTCCCCGTCCTTGAGGTCGATCCGGACCGGCTCGGTAAAGTTCACCCGGCCCGTCGATCCGCGGTCGAGCACTCCCGAAACGGGAACGCTCACGGCATCCGCATAATCGACGACATAGCTCCCCTCAGGTATCGGTTGTGAGATAACCACGTCATCGTTGAACGGCGGCATATCGATGCGAACGGAAAAATCGGCATCTTCAGTGCTCTTCAGCACGATCGCCTTGACCAGCTGGTAGGTGGTCTGGTTACTAATCTGATAGGGCACCGCCACCAGGCCGAAGCCGGCTTCATGCTGGGGAAGCTTCTGGGCGACGCAGGAGCCGAGCAGAAGTGCTGCTGCACAGAGCAGCATCCCGAGCAGTGCCCTCAACAATTTCAGATCCGAGTTTCTGTTCATACCGTCCATGCCCCGCTCCCTTAATCTTTTCCGAGATCCTCTAGAATGCGCTCGCACTGGTCCACGTTGGCCTGCACGG
>JAJDNR010000204.1 GCA_022340565.1 Desulfofustis sp. | reverse complement strand
TGGAAGACCGGATCGTCAAGCGGGCCCTGCATGGAAATCCGGAACTGCGTGTTGTCACGAAGAAACCGATGGTTCCGGGCGAGATTGAAATTCAGCGCAACCCCCGTGCCAGAAGTGCACGGATGCGGGTCGCTGAGCGAGTAGCGTAACAGGGGGGATACAGATGAATTACCAGAATTCGGTTCGATATTCGGCGCAGCCGTCGGTGGGCGCTAAATTCAAAACCCGTGTGCGGGCCAGAAGAACGTCTGCAGGGTTGCCGGGGGGTGCGGTGTTGTGGGTGGCCGCCTCCAAAATCGCGCTGGTGATCGTGTTCGTGGTTTTCTGCATCAACCTCTGGTTCAATTTCAGCATTGCCCGAGGTGACAAGTCTATTCAGGCGATCGAGGCGGCCAGCCATAAACTCAGGGAAGAGCAGATCGTATTGCTGGCTCAGCGGGCGAATCTGATGTCTGAAAAGCAGGTCCTCAACAGGGCCGGCGATGAACTGGCGCTGTTCGTTCCGGATGAGAATCAGGTATTCAAACTCAGGTAGCCGGAGAACATGGGCAGTCGGTCCCGTCTGCGAACTCAAAGCGTCGGGCGACGGCGGCTGGTTATTCTGGTTTGTATCCTTGGCATCTTACTGGCGGTCTTGGCATGGATGGAGAAGGATCACACCCTGCTCCTGCTGGAACGTGTCGAAAGAAAGATCCGCCTGGGAAAGGAAATTCAGCCGGTCGGCCTGGAGGTTCCAAGGGGAACAATATATGACCGGAATTATAAAGAATTTGCGATCTCTTATGAGCGGGTGTCCGTGTATGCCAATATCAGAGAAATCGAGGATGTCAATCAGGTCATAAGCCCGCTTTCGACCATCCTTGAAATTCCCGAGAACGATCTCTACGATCGTATGGGGAAAGGCCGTCTCAGGGTATGGTTGGCAAAGGACATCAGTCAGGATCAGGAAGATCAGATCAAACAGCTTGATTTTCCGGGCATTCACCTCCACAGAGAGTATATCCGCTACTATCCGCAGAAAGAATCCGCAGCCCATTTGATCGGTTTTGTCGAACACGACACCGGGCTCGCCGGCATCGAGGAGTATCTCAACAAACTCGAAGCCCGGCATCGTCTCATGAAGGATGACATGGATGACCTGCTGAGGATGGGTGACACCCGGCCCGGTATCGACGGCCGCCATCTGATTCTGACCCTGGATGCGAAGATCCAGAGCATCCTGGAAGATTATGTCCAGCGCCTGACCGCTTCGATGCCTGGGGTCAGGATCGGGGCCCTGGTCATGGAGGCCGACAGCGGTGCGCTGGTTGGGTACGCCCAGCTGCCGTCTTTCGATCCGAACCGCTATCACGGGTATGCTCAGGTAACTGCGGCCGATCTGTTCAACGAGAAAATCGCCGTTCCCGATCCGTTCAAGATCTTTCTGCGGGATGTGTCGCTGCTTGAAAGCTATAACGGGCCGGGGGTGCCGCCGCTGCCCTGGTCCCTTATTGCCGAGAACCGAAAGCTCGGTATCCAGCTGCAGCTGTGGAACCGGCTCGGAGCAGAAGGCCGTCTGGACTGCGATTTCATAAGCACCGATCCGATCGACCGCAACGGGATTCCGTTTGTCGGCGACACCGAAGCAAAGCGGGACTGGGAAACCGTCCCGGAAATGCAGACTCCGCTGCAACTGCTGACGGCGGTGACGAGAGTGATCAACGGCGGTGTCGAAGTGACGCCCCACGGCGCCAGCCGCTTCGTACTGAGGAAGAATCAGCAGGAATATCTGCTCGAGGACCTCGAGAAGAAAAAACGCACCGGCCTGCTGGAAAAGGGAACCCTGCCGCAGGCCCGTGAACTGTTCCGGCTCTTGAGTCGCCGCGGGCCGCTCGATTCCTCAATGATGGAGGGAGAAAGCAGTTCGCTTATCGATACCGCGGGGGCAGGCCTGCTGCACCACTATCTGTCCATGGTGGCGGTTCCCCAGGATGATCCCGGGCTGATCCTGCTGGTAACGGCGTCGGGACCGGGATATCAGGCCGGAGCAGCGCACCAGACGTCTCTGTCGGCGGAAGCGTTCAAGATCGTCGGCCAGATCGTGGCCCTGCAGCAGGTCATGAAAAATCTCACCGACATGATGAGCCCCAGGGAACGGGAAGAAGTGAATTTTCGCCTGGCACCCGGTGAAAGCGATGCCCTGATGAGTGAACCGGTGGTAAACGGGTCCGAGACGGAGATGGCTTCTCTGGTCGGTATGAGCTTGCGAAAATGTTTACGCCTGCTGCAGAGCTTTGATGTTGAGATCGAAATACAGGGCACCGGCAGGGTCGTGTCCCAAGACCCGCCGGCCGGCACCAAACTCAAACCTGGCGCCCGGGTGTTTTTGGTTCTCGAGAAAGACGAAGTCGATCCAGGATACCGGCCGCCGCAGCCGGCCGAGCCGGAGTAACGACTGTGGGTGCTGAACTGCACATGAATGCAATCGACTCTGAAACCGGAACCGTCAAACTGGATGAACTGCTCGCCTGTCTTGCCTCCGAGCCGTCGCGCACAGGCTCCGGTGAAGGCGTCGTGATCAGGTCGGTTACCGATGACTCGCGATCGGTCGGCAGCGGTGCTCTGTTTGTCGCGGTGCGGGGAGGCAGCCATGACGGTCACGACTTTATCGGCGATGCCGTTGCCCGCGGCGCGGCCGCCGTGGTGGCAGAAACGGGGGCTGAAGAGCTCTGGGCGGCGGGTGAGGGGGGTCCGGTATTGCTGGTTGTCGGCAACAGCCGTGATGCCCTGGCTCGGCTTGCCTCTGCATTCTATCGACACCCGGCCTCGGAGATGACGATGATCGGGATCACCGGTACCAACGGCAAGACCACGGTCTCCTACCTGCTCGGTCAGGCACTCGAGGGGTTCGGCCTGCGCACCGGCGTTATCGGAACCATCGAGTACCGCTATACCAACGAACGCGGCGAAACGGTGATCGAGCCGGCGCCGCTGACCACTCCGGACCCGGTAACGCTGTTTAAAATGCTCAGGGAGATGGCGGACAACGGAGTCACCCACGTGGTCATGGAAGCATCCTCACACGCCCTGGCCCAGGAGCGTCTGGGACCGATCCGCTATGCCCTGGCGGTTTTCACTAATTTCAGTCAGGACCATCTGGATTACCACCTGACGATGGAAGAATACTTCACGGCAAAATGCCTGCTGTTCAGCCGCCATATGGCGACAAACGGCAGCGTTGTCGTGGTTGAGCAAAATGGACAAGAGAGCGGCGTAACTCCCCCGTCACACCGTGTTGCCGACCTGTGCCGGTCGCTGTCACTGAAGACGGTCGTCTGCGGTGAATCCGCGGATGCCGACTTCAGGCTTATGGACAGTACCGGATCACTCGCAGGGGTAACATGCACGCTTGCAGACAGCGACGGCAAAACCCACCACATCTCCTCTCCCCTCTTAGGCTGGTTCAACATCAACAACCTCCATGCCACTTTCGCCGCTCTCTTCGTTCTCGGCTTTGACGCCGATCAAAGTGCCGCTCTGCTCGGCAGCGCCACCGGCGCTCCCGGCCGCATCGAGCGGATCAACCTGGCTGAAAAAAGTACCGGCCAGCCGACCGTAGTGGTCGACTACGCCCATACTCCCGATGCCCTGGAGAAGGTGCTGACAGCCCTCACCGATATCGACCATGACACCCTCTACTGCCTGGTCGGCTGCGGCGGCAATCGCGATACCTCGAAACGGTTTCTGATGGGCGGCATCGCCGCCCGGCTCGCCGACGTGGTGATCGTTACCGACGACAACCCGCGCAGGGAAGATCCGGCCGCCATCAGAGCGGCGATTGTCGCGGGAGTGGTGCACGGCGGGGCAACAGCGCGGTCACGCGGGTGGCTTTCCAGCCATCGCCAGGGGGAGCGCGGTTATGTTGAAATCGGTGACCGGCGCGAGGCGATCGATGTTGCCGTAACCTCTGCAGGACCAGGAGATATCGTGCTGATTGCCGGCAAGGGGCATGAAACCTACCAGATTGTCGGCGACCGCAAGCGCTTCTTCAACGACGCGCTGTATGCCCGACAGTCCAGTCTCAAATGGGATCTGCGGACGGTTGCCGAAGCGGTCGGCGGCACCATTGCCGGCGGTAACCCGCGGGCGGTGTTCGCCGGTGTCTCGACCGACAGTCGGACCATCGGCAAGGACGACATCTTCGTGGCGCTGACCGGAGAACAGTTCGACGGCCACGATTTCATCGAAACGGCAGTGGACAGCGGAGCCGGCTGCGTGATCGCCTCCGAACCCGGCCGGGTGAAGCCAGGAGTCTGCTGGGTAGCCGTGGAAGATACCCTGACGGCACTCGGCGATCTTGCCGCTCACCGGCTCCATCGGGTCCGCAAACTCGGCGGCTCGAACCGCGGCCCGGTGGTTGTGGGGCTGACCGGAAGCTGCGGCAAGACCGCCGTCAAGGAGATGACCGCAGCGATTTTCGCCTGCCAGTGGCCCGACCGGGACGATCAGCCGGCCGCCAGGGTTCTGAAAACGACGGGCAACTTCAACAACCTGATCGGTCTGCCGTTGTCGCTGCTGCCCGTATCGGCCCATCACCGCGGAGTGGTGCTCGAAATGGGCATGAACCGGCCCGGCGAGATCGCCAGGTTGACCAAGATCGGCGATCCGGACATCTGCTGCATCACCAACGTTTACCAGGCCCATCTGGAAGGGCTGGGGAGCATAGAGGGCGTCGCCGCTGCGAAAGGCGAGCTGTTTGAAAAGAGCAGGGCCGACGCGGTACATGTCGTAAACTACGACGATGATCATATCGTCGGACTTTCCACCCGGTTCAGCAGACGTACCATCACCTTCGCGGTGACCGAAAAGGGTTTGAACCGCAATCCCCAGGTATGGGCGGAGGCGGTCGGCGCCGATGCGGCCGGCAACCTCAGTCTCATCCTGCACGTGGACAATCTGTATCTGCCGGTTACCATCCAGGCTCCGGGACTGCACAATGCGGCCAACTGCTGCGCAGCTGCGGCCATCGCCCATGCCGCCGGCATTGACCTGGAGACCATCGTGTGCGGCCTCGAGCAGTTCCGATCCGGGTCGAACCGTATGGAACGGCTGGTTTCTCCAGGCGGGCTGAACGTACTCAACGACTGCTACAACGCCAACCCGGCGTCGACCGCCTCGGCCCTGAGAACCCTTGCCGGGTTGCAGGGGGCGGCCCGCGGGGCGGTGCTCGGGGATATGCTCGAACTGGGTGAAGCGAGCGGTGATCTGCACCGCTTTGTCGGCACCGTCGCGGCCCAGTCGGATCTGCTGTTTCTGGCCGTGGTCGGCGCCTATGCCGAACAGATCAGGCAGGGAGCCGTTGCTTCGGGCATGGACCCGGAACGGATACGATATTTCCAGGACAAGAGCGATGTGGCAGCCTGGATCGGGGAGAAGATGCAGGCGGGTGCGCTGCACCCCGGAGACTGGGTGCTCGTCAAGGCCTCCAGGGGGCTGGCACTGGATACGGTTGTCGCTCAGATCATGAATATATGCTGACACGTTAAGACCATCGACCATGTTTTACCATCTGCTCTATCCGCTGCACACCACCTTTATCGGCTTCAACGTTTTCAGATACATCACCTTCCGCTCGATTCTCGCCGCAATCACCGCCTTTCTGATCGTGATCCTGTTCGGCAACTGGTTCATCAGGACCATGAAACGGCGGCAGATCGGCCAGGTAATACGCGACGACGGACCGGAGACTCACATGGCCAAAAAGGG
>JAJDNR010000164.1 GCA_022340565.1 Desulfofustis sp. | reverse complement strand
TGCAGGGCCCTGACGATCCTGTCGTGGATATCCAGCATCTGTTCGATCCGCTCCGGGTCTCTCTGGTAATACAGGCGCCTCATGTTCTGCCACAACGGCTGGCCGGAGATATCGAGCAGACGGTCGACAATCGAGATGATGATGCGGTTCTTGGTCGCCTCGGCAATGGCCAGGTGCAGTTTTTTCCCCAGTTTGATATAAGCGTGATAATCTCCGGCCAAACCAACCCGGGATCGCTCCTCCCATACCGAGGTGATGTTCTTGATATCTTCGTTGCTTGCCTCTTTGATGGCCAGTCTGACGCTGCCTGTCTCCACCACCTTCCGAGCCTGGAGAATTTCATAGGGACTGTCGCTCTGCTCCAGAATCGTGGTGGCCTCAAGAGACAGGTCATCAAAGAGAAGGTTGGCGGAAATATAGTTGCCGTCGCCGGGATGGCGCTCTATGATCCCCACGATATGCAGTGCGCTTATGGCCTCCCGTACCGACGGCCGACTCGCCCCGACCTGTTCGGCTATCAGCCGTTCGGCAGGCAGTCTGCTGCCGGACGGATACTCGCCGGATTTGATTTTAGCGAGAATCTGTTCGGCAATGATGGCTCCCTTGCTCTTGAATTTTGCCGATGTCATCTTTCCAAACGGAACCATGCAGACGTCTCCCCTAAAGTTCAGCTGAGAACCGTGAACAACCCGAGCTTCATGGCTGGAGCGCCGTCTCCAGCACTCCCAGTTCGGCAAGGATGGGCTCCAGCCTCTGCTTGCTCAGCAGACGGTCTTCATTGCTGCGCGGCAACTCGATATTCAAGGTTCCCTTGAAATCTATGTCAAGCAGACGCTGGAAAACGGCTTTGAAGTCTATTTTCCCCTCACCAACCGGCAGATGACGATCAAGCACCAGGTCATTGTCGCTGACGTGGGTCGAGATAATTCTATCCGGAAACTTGGCAATAAACGGCTCCACCCCTCCCGGCAGAAGGCTGGCATGGGCTATATCCAGGGTGAGCCCGAAATAGGGTGAAGGGATTGCGTCAAGAACCCTGGCCAGTTCTTCCGGCGTAACGCCGAGATAGGCAACCTCGCAATCTTCATGCATCAGGTTCATGTTCTCGATGCCGATGGGCAGCTCATATGTTTCCGCCAGCGCCACCACCGGCCGGTAGGTCTCTACCAGGCAGCGGAAAACCTCGTCCATGAAGAGGCTGAAGTGGTAGCCAAAGTGCAGCACCAGATATTCCGCCTCCAGGTCATGGGCGAGTTTTACGTAATCGAGCAGGTGCTGCTTTACGGCACCTCTGACGGTCGGTTCAATCTCGGCGGCATTGACGAAGGAAGCCGAATGAAGGCCATAGCGCAGTCCATACGTATCCCTGAGCCGCTTGATTCCATCGATTCGCCCGGGGCTCCAGGTGTCCAGGAAATTGTTGGGGTTGTTGCAGCTCAACTCCATCCACGGAAATCCGTTTTGATGAGCAAACTCGAAATATTGCTCCATTGGCTCTGGACCGGCATTAAAGCACAGCTTCATCTGTTACCTCCGTTGAGTTGAAACTTGATACGCAGATCAGCGACCCGCTGTTATTGCATCTGATTGATGTCTCTGTCCAAAAAAAATTGGTCTGACCGGCTTGACCTGTCAAACCAGAAGTATCACAGTGTCGCAATAGTGTCAATGATAAGCAGAGTGACAAAAGGACTTTCTTCCCCGAACGAGGTAGATGCATGCGTGAGAATCATGGTCCAACCCACTATACCCCGAGCATCGACCCTGAACCGGTGCGTGGCCTGACTGAAGAAGTTGCAGAATTTGTGCGGTCCGTCGAATTCTCCGATATTTCCGATGCGGTCGTCGATCTTGCCAGAAAATCCATACTCGATGGCTTGGGGCTGGCCCTTGCCGGATCCGTAGCCGGGTCGGGCATCCTGGTGCGGAGATACCTGCAAAGCATTGGTGCTCCTGGCGAGGCCTCGGTGATCGGCACCGATATCAGAACCACTTCCAGATTCGCCGGCTTTGCCAACGGTGTCTCGATACATGCCGATGATTTTGACGATACTCAGCTGGCGGCCGCCCAGGACCGGGTCTATGGCCTGCTCACCCACCCAACGGCGCCCTGCCTTCCCGCCGCTCTCGCCCAGGCCCAAATCCAGAGGTGCAGCGGCCGGGAGTTCCTGACCGCTTATTGTGCCGGGGTTGAGACGGAATGCAAAATCGCCGAGGCCATCTCGCCGCGCCATTACCAGCAGGGATTTCACTCCACCGCCACCTGCGGAACCTTTGCTGCCGCTGCGGCGGTGGGAAGGCTGCGGCGCTTCGACAAGGAAACGCTGGTCAGGGCACTCGGCATCGCCGGCAGTCAGAGCGGGGGATTGCGCGAGAATTTCGGCACCATGACCAAGCCCTTTCACGCCGGTCGGGCTGCGGAGTCGGGAATTGTCGCATGCGATCTCGCTGAACTCGGCTGGACGGCGACCGACCAGGTGCTGGAAGCCCCTCGCGGCTTTTTTCAGGCTCATGGCGGAGGCTGCGATGTCAAAGCCATCAGGGGAAAACTCGGGTCCCCGTGGACGTTTGCAGACCCCGGCATTTCCATCAAGCCCCACCCCTCGGGATCGCTGACCCATCCCGGCATGACCCTGATGCTCGAACTGATTTCAGAACACGGCATACGAGCCGAGGACGTGGTTCGCATCGAGGTGGGTACCAATCACAACATGCTCAACGCCCTCATTCACCATCGCCCTTCCAATGAACTCCAGGCAAAGTTTTCAATGGAATTCTGCATGGCGGTCCTGCTGCTGGAAAATAAGGCCGGACTCAAAGAATTTACCGACGAAACGGTTAACCGGCCTGACATCAGGCAGTTGATCGAGAGGGTTGATTTCCACGTTCATCCGGAGGCGGAGGCCGCCGGATACGACAAGATGACAACCATACTGACCATCCATCTGAAAAGCGGCGCTCAGATCACCGGGCGGGCGGATTTCGGCAAGGGGTCGCCGGCCCGCCCCTTCACCTACGCCGAGGTTGCCGACAAGTTCCGCGACTGTGCGGCTTTTGCACAGTGGTCCGAGGAAAAGGCGGAGGCCGCGGTATCCCTGGTGGCCGAGCTCGAATCGCTGGAAGACCTTGCCGTACTGGCCGACTGCCTGGTGATCGGGTAGTCCTTTCAATCATAAATAAAAATTAGATATCATTATGAAAATTAAAAATGTTGAGGCCAGCGTGCACCAGTTTCCCATCTATCTGCCGATGATCGACAAGCCTGTCGAGCATCGGGTATTCACCTTCTGCAGGGTGGAGACCGACGACGGGTACAGCGGCTGCGGGGTGACCGGGGCCTATCTGCCATGGTCGGTCGTAGCAGCCTTGCGGCATGACATCCGTACCACGGTCAGGGACATGGATCCGCGCGATACCGAGGCCATTCATGCAAAGGTGTGGTGGACCCTCAACCCGCGCAGCTATACCGGCGTGATCTCAAACGCCCTGGCGGCGCTCGATATCGCCCTCTGGGACATCAAGGGCAAGCAGGCCGGACGCACGGTCGCGCAGCTGCTGGGTGGATTCCGCGACTACTCGGAAGCCTATATCACCTTCGGTTATCCGTTCTTCGATCACGACCAGTTGGTCGAATACGCGAAGAAATTCATTTCTGAAGGACATACCCGTTTGAAAATGGTCGTGGCATGCGACAAGGGAGGCTGGAGAGAGGACGCCAGAAGGATCAGAACCGTAAGAGAGGCAATCGGCGATGATATAGACCTGATGATCGACGCCAATTACAAATTCACCCCTGTGGAGGCCCGGCTGTTGTGCCGGGAAATCGAGGAGCTGAACCTGACCTGGTTCGAAGAGCCGCTGCACCAGAACGACGCCCGCGCCCTTGCCGATCTCCGCCGCCATACCTCAATACCAATCGCGGCAGGCCAGATGGAGGGGCATCGATGGCGCATGCGCGAACTGGTGGAAAAAGAGGCGATCGATATTCTCCAGCCGAACTGCTGTTACAACGGCGGCTACACCGAAAGTCAGAAGGTGTCGCACCTGGCCCAAACCTACAATCTCCCGATCGCCAACGGCGGAGGCTGGCCGATCTTCAACATGCACACCATGGCCGGCCTGATGAACGGTACCTGGACCGAATTCCACTGGGGTATGTGGCAGGCGGGAAAGCGTTTTTTCAAGGGGTCTCCCAGCCCCGAAAACGGTCGGGTGACCATCCCGGACAGGGCCGGGCTCGGATTCGAGCCGGATGATGACATGCTCAGGGAAAGCCTGGTCGAGGACCCTGCGGATCTGATGGAGGCCGGCATGCAGACCAACTTTGACGTGATTGCCAAGGCCTGATCCTCGATCGGGCCCCGCCCTTCTGATCTCCCCGGCTCGATCATTGACCGGATCGTCCCCTTCGGATACGATTGATCCTTTATCTTTTGGGACAATCGCGCTAAAATCATAGGGCTTTTGCAGGCCCTCGGAGCCTCCCTGCCCCCGGGCAGGCTGATCGGGAGTCTCGTGGG
>JAJDNR010000145.1 GCA_022340565.1 Desulfofustis sp. | reverse complement strand
TGCGAAATCGCTGACAACGGTGACCGGGACGGCATTCCCAATGTCCTCGTGGAAAGTCTGGCGATGGGCGTGCCCGCAGTATCGACCAGGGTGTCGGCAATCCCGGAAATCCTCATAGACGGGGATACCGGGCTGACCGTCGAAGAGAAGGATCCGGAGGCCCTGGCGGACGCGGTACAGCGGATCTTGACCGATGCCGGGCTGCGCAGGCGGATCATCGAGAACGGCTCAGGGTTCGTCGCTGAACATTTCGACAACCGCAGGCTCATTGCCGACCTGGCGCGCCAGTTTGTCAGCGCCGCCCCCGCCTTCGCCGAACATGTCCGGCTGACGGAGCCGTGCCGGCCATGAGCCAGGCGGTCTGCTTCGGCCTGCTCAGGCATGCGGAAACCGTCTGGAACCGGCAGCAACGGATTCAGGGTCGGATGGACTCCCCGCTCACCAAGCACGGTATCGACAGTTGTCGCCGCTGGGGGAAATTTCTGGCGTCCCCTTCCTGGTCGTGGAAGCGGATCATCTGCAGCCCAGCCGGCCGGGCCAGGGAAACGGCCCGCCTCATCAACGAAGCGCTGGGCATCGAAATCGAAACGGCCGATGATCTCAGGGAACAGGACTGGGGAGCATGGGAGGGGTTGACCATGGCGGACATCGCCGGCAGGTACCGTGAGCAGGTGGAACGGCTTGAACGGAGCGGCTGGAACTTCCGACCACCGTCGGGGGAAAGCCGGTCCGAGGTGGGATCACGGGCCAGCGATGCACTCAGAACCTACGAAGATCTCTACCCGGGCCAGCGGATTCTGGTCATCAGCCATCAGACCGTCATCAAATCGCTGATCTATGCGGTGGAAAAACGCCGATTCCTTCCTGAAGAACCGGAGCTGATCGGAAAAAACCGCCTGCACACCATCGTTCTGAGCGACGGTCTTTTTGCAGCCGGGCGCTACAATATCGACCCTGCGGAACCGGCATGAAGATAGCCTACTACTGCCAGCATGTGCTCGGGGTCGGACACGTTCACCGCAGCCTGGAAATCTGCAGGGCGTGCGCGGCCGACAGCGAGGTAACGATGATCCTGGGCGGGCCTCCGCTGGATCTGCCTGCGCAACCGTTTGCCTTGTATCAGCTCCCAGGCCTTATGATGGACGAGCGGTTCAGCGGGTTGCACCCGTGCGATCCGGACTCTTCGCTCAATGACGTCAAGACCCTGAGACGCCGGCGGCTGCTTTCGTTTTTTCGAAACCTTGACCCCGATGCGCTGGTCATCGAACTGTTCCCCTTCGGCCGCAAGGCCTTTCGATTCGAGCTCGTTCCCCTGCTCGAATCGGTCGAGCGGTCGCGGTGCCGGGTATTCTGCAGCCTCCGGGACATCCTCGTGGAAAAAAGCGGCGATCAGCACAAGCACGAACGTCGAGCGGTTGAAACCCTGAACCGATTCTTCGATGCCCTGCTGGTGCACAGCGATCCGCGGCTGGTCCGGCTTGAGGAGACCTTCAGCCGGCTGGAGCAGATCGAGATACCGGTTCTCTACACCGGCTTTATCACCCCGCAGCCGGACTTCGACGCCGGTAGGAGGATACGCGATACACTCGGCCTTGCCTCGGAACACAAACTGATCGTCACCAGCATCGGCAGCGGCAGCGTCGGGTCGGAACTGCTGCAAGCAGTCCATGCGGCGGCGCAGCAGCTGACCCGGGAGGCACCCTATCGCTTCCAGACCTTCACCGGCCCCTATTGCGATCAGACCTTGTATGAAAACCTGCGCCGGCACCGTACCCCCCGGATCGGAGTCGAGCGGTTCACCGGGACCTTCACCGACTGGCTGGCCGCCGCCGATCTGTCCATTTCGATGGCCGGATACAACACCTCAATGAATGTTCTCGCCGCAGGGGTGCCGGCCCTGATGATGCCCTTCGATCAGAACCGCGAGCAGCGCCTGAGGATCACCAAACTCACCGGCGGTCACCCCCTCCGGCTGATTGACCAGGCCGATCTGCAGCCTGGCCGACTGATACCGATCATACAGAAACAGCTGGCCCTGCCCCGCTACCGGACCTCGATAGACCTGGACGGGGCGTCCCACACCGCCCGTTTTCTTGAGACAAGACCGTAAATCATGGACACCACCGTAGCCCAACTCTACCGGATTCACTCCGATACGGTTCTAGAACGGGCCGCACAGACGATTGCCCGGACCCTGGCGCGACTGTCGCCGGACACCTCGATACCGACGTTTTTCAGAGCCGACGATGTCGGGGTGCCTTCTCAGAATTTTTTCGCCCTGATAGAAACCTTCGCACGGCGCCGCATGGTTCTGTGCCTGGCCGTCGTTCCGGCCTGGCTGACCCGTTCACGCTGGGAAGCGGTGCGCAGGTGCACCGACCCGCATTCCCACCTGTGGTGCTGGCATCAACACGGCTGGAACCATGCCAACCATGAGCGGACAGGGAAAAAGTGCGAATTCGGCCCATCGAGATCCGAGTGGGACCTCAGGTCGGATCTGAGGCGCGGCAGACAGCGGCTGGAAACGATCATAGGAACTGAGTTCTCACCTTTTTTTACCCCGCCGTGGAACCGCTGTTCATCGGCCGTCCTCGACCTGCTTCTCCAATTGGGGTTTCATGGGGTCTCGAGAAGCAGCGGTGAGCAGAAGACCCCGGCTCCGCTGCCGGACTGTTTCATAAACGTCGATCTTCATACCCGAAAGGAGCCCGACCCCGCCTCGAGCCTCGACAACCTGTGCAGTGAGTTCGAGCGGGCGATCCGCTGCGGGCACCTCGGCATCATGCTCCACCACCAGCGCATGAACGACGGTGCCTTCACCGTGCTCGACGGTCTGCTGGCAGTCATCGCTGCTGAGCCGCGGCTGCAACCCGTCGATTTCAACCATTTCATCGAAACGGGTCCGAGTCCCCGGTAAGGACCATTACTCATCGATTTCTCTTAATAATATTGACAATTGTCCGGCGATGGCGATAATATCCTCTACGTCGTCTCAATCAAAACCATGAAGCACCGCACCCGTGCTTCCGCATCTGCCCCAGCGCTGTTATGAAACGTCTGATTGCCCTACCCTTCAAAAAATCGATTGAAATCGCCTTTCAGTCGATCCGGGTGCGGTTTTTCAGATCTCTGGTCACCACCACCAGCCTGGTGCTGGCCGTCGCCTTTCTCTGCTTCATGCGCAGCTGCAACGATTTCGCCCAGGCGCTGCTTAACTCCGGCGACGTGAATGCCTACCAGGCCCTGATCCAGGCAGGATTCGATGTGGGTTACGGAACCGAGGTAATCTCCACCTCCGCCAAGCAGCGGTGGATCGTTACCCTGTCGCTGCTCGTCTGCATTGTCGGCATCATCAACGCGCAGCTGATGTCGGTGACGGAGCGGTTCCGCGAAATCGGCACCATGAAATGTCTCGGCGCCCTCGACCGGTTCATTGTCCGCATCTTTGTTCTTGAAGCGCTGATGCAGGGAGTGGTGGGATCCCTGGCCGGCTCGGTTATCGGAGTCGTCGCCGCCCTGATCTCGTCGTTGTTCAATCTCGGGAGCGGCGTATTCGCCGTCTTTCCCTGGCAGGCGCTGGCCTTCTCCATGCTGGTCTCAATCGTGATCGGCACCGGCCTGAGCCTGGCCGGCGTCATCTACCCGGCGATCATAGCCGCCCGGATGCAGCCGGTGGAAGCGATGCGGCTCGAGCAATGATTGTGCGGCACGAATTGTGACTACTGCTTAGGGTATAGACCATGGCTGAAAAGATAATCGTCAGAGTGAGCGGGGTTACCAAGGATTTCGATCTCGGCAAGATTGTCGTCAACGTGCTCAAGGGCATCGATCTCGAGATCGAAGAGGGCAGATATCTATCGATCATGGGTCCCTCGGGGTCCGGCAAATCGACCCTGTTCAACATGATCGGCGGGCTTGACAAGCCAACCTCGGGAAAGGTCTTCATCGACGAAGTCGACATCGCCCAACTCGATGCCTACGAGCTGGCATGGCTTCGATGCCGCAAGATCGGCTATATCTTCCAGACCTTCAACCTGATTCCGGTTATGACCGCCCTGGAAAACGTGACCCTGCCGATGACCTTTGCCGGCGTGAGAAACGACGAGGCGGTCGAACAGGGGATGGAGCTGCTCAAGCAGGTCGGCCTCGAAGGCAGGCACGCCCACAAGCCCACCGAACTTTCCGGGGGGCAGCAGCAGCGGGTCGCGGTGGCCCGCGCGCTGGCCAACAGCCCGGCCATCGTCCTCGCCGATGAACCCACCGGTAACCTCGATCTCAAGACCGGCGAGGACATCATCGATCTGCTCAAGGAGTTGAGCAGCGAACGCAAGGTGACGGTGATCTCGGCCACCCACGACTACAAGATGCTGAACGTTTCCGACCAGGTGGTCTGGATCCGGGACGGCAAGGTGGAAAAAATCCAGGAACGCTCGGAACTGGAGATCAGGACCGGCGGCCTCAAATAAAACCGGGTACTCTGCAGATGGCTGCTCATTTTCCCATCCTCACCCGCCTGCTCAACCTCATCCTGATCCTTTGGTCGGGCTTGTGGCTGACGGCTGCAGCTGCACAGGCAGAGGACTTGGAGGGCATCATCGCCACCCTGAGCGGCTACGGCGACCGCAGCAGCGGCTCGCCTGGCAGCGACCGAGCCGCCGAATATATCAGCGGTTATTTCGAGCAGCTGAATCTTGAACCGCACGACTACTACTTTCAGGTTCCCA
>JAJDNR010000097.1 GCA_022340565.1 Desulfofustis sp. | reverse complement strand
ATTCTCTTCGGACTGCTGACGAACGGCTGTAACTCGGGCAAGGACTGGCGGACCGCCAGCCGCGAGTCTGCAGGGATCGCTCCCGATCCGGTGCTTACCGAAGAGGCGGTCGTACAGGTATACGGGGCGGATGCCTGGGGGTGGCGCGGCTGGTTTGCAATACACTCCTGGATAGCCACCAAGCGGGAGGGGGAGCGGTTTTATCTGGTCTACGACGTGGTTGGCTGGCGCAGTTACCGTAATCAGCCGGTCATGAAAATCGCTCAGGATATTCCGGATCGCTACTGGTACGGGGAGAAACCGAGAATTTTGAAGGAGCATCGGGGCCCGGGGGTCGACAGACTGATCGATGAGATTGATCGGGCGGCCAGGGAATACCCGTGGAAAAATACCTACAAGGCCTTCCCGGGACCAAACAGCAACACCTTTGTGGCATGGATCGCCCGGCAGGTTCCTGAGCTCGAGCTGGAACTTCCGTTTTCTGCGATTGGCAGCGGCTTTGTAAAAAACTTCCGGGCATCCGCGCCATAACTTCGACAGTTCACCTGCCACTTCCTCTCGACAGCGCCGTCTGAGGCATCCATGATCGTCCGCGCGCATCCCGGCCTCACCCACTCCGGAGCCTGAAGCATCGAGTCTGCGGCGGAGTTCTTTGACAACGGGTACGCAATAAATAGGGACATATGTGTTCATATGAACTAGAATGCTGACCCGGCTCAATCCCGCCCACACTGAAGATCGAAAGGCAATTATCGCTCAACACATATGTATTCACTGCCCATGACCGATAGAAAAGCCGGCATACGGCGAAAACCGGGTAATCGCCTGATGATCATCCTGCTGATCGTGGCGGTATTTTTCTCGATGATAGGGAGAACCATATTCTCACCTGTAATGCCCTATCTTCAGGAAGAGCTGGCCATTTCTCTTGCGACTGTGGGTACCTTGTTTCTGCTGAGCAGCATCAGTTATTCCCTGGTGATGGTTTATTCGGGTTATCTGACTGCCTGGATCGGCCATGGCAATACGGTCGTTGCGGCGCTCGTGATGATAACGGTCGGCATGGTTATTTCGGCCGGTGCGGGAAATGCGCTGATGCTGGCGGCTGGAATGATCTGTATCGGAGCCGGAGGCGGGACCTATGCGCCGTCAGGCATTGCGATGGTAAATTCCAGGATCAGTATCGAGAAGCGAAGCACGGCTTTTTCCTTCCATGAAGTCGGGTCCAACAGCGCCGTTCTGCTCGCCCCGATCATTGTCCTGGCAGCCGTTCCGCTGCTCGGCTGGCGCGGGGTGCTGCTGCTGCTGGCCTCTCTTGCGGCAGTGACGTCCGTTATATTCTATGTGTTCGGGGCCGCCGATAGCGGGGTCGGAGCCAAACCGAATCTGAACACGATCGGCACCATTCTCCGCCTGCCGAATACCTACGTGGCAATGCTCGTATTTTCAACCTCATTGACCGGTTTGCACGGAGTGTATTCGATATTGCCGGCATATCTGGTGGAACACTCGACATGGTCGCCGGAACACGTCAATTCGCTGGTTACGCTGTCCCGGGTGATCAGCATCTCGATTCTGCTTCTGGCGGGCCCGATCATCAAAATGATGGGGAGAAGAAACACCATTATGGTGATCCTGCTGTTCACCGGGGTGCTGACCGGCCTCATCAGCGTTGCCCAGGGACGCATGCTCGAGCTTGTGGTTGTCCTGCAGCCCGCCCTCATCGCGGCCATGTTCCCCGCCCAACTGTCATGTCTGGCTGATATCGGCGAGACCCGGTACCTGAATGTAACCTCTGCGCTGGTAATCACCGTGGGAATGATATTCGGCGCCGGCGTGGTACCCGCCCTGGTCGGGGTACTGGGAGATCTGGGGGTCGGCTGGCTGGGGTTCGTCGCGCTCGCGCTCATTATGTTTCTCGCCGTGGCGGTTCTGATGCTGAACCCGTCCTTCGGCAAGCGATGACCGTGGCGCGATGGTTACCAAGAAACCCCAGGGTATCACCGGCTGGGCGCCGTTCATGAGCCCGCCTGCCATGCGGCTGCAGGAATTGCAGGTTCCCGATCGTACTTATTATGGCTGCCTTGAAACATTATGATTTTGGTTAAAAATCAAGGCGCGCATGGACATTTTACCGAATTTATATAGTTGATATGTCTAGGATAAAATTTCCATGCGTCAGGAAGCGTTCGAAACAAAAGACACTTTTTCAAGGTAGCCTTATGATTGGCAGAAGACCTGGAGTTGCAGATTAATCACTATCGATGAGATGGAGGCCGCTCATGAACGTTGACAGGAAAATAAAACACATTTTGATCCGCCAACCCACTGTCGAAGGGGCAGGGGTTCACCTCCACAGGGTGTTCGGCCACCGTGAAGTGCCGCTTTTTGACCCGTTTTTGTTGTTCGATGATTTTCGGTCCGACAACCCCCGGGATTACCTTAAAGGCTTCCCGTGGCATCCTCACCGTGGAATCGAGACAATCACCTATGTGCTGAAAGGTGATGTGGAACATGGTGACAGCCTGGGCAATACAGGCGTCATCTCCTCCGGAGATGTGCAATGGATGACAGCTGGAAGCGGCATCGTTCATCAGGAAATGCCGAAAGGGGATGACCGGGGGGCCATGCATGGTTTCCAGCTGTGGGCCAATCTGCCGGCATTCCAGAAAATGACCGATCCCAGGTACCGCGGCATCACGGCCGAACAGGTACCGAACGTCGAACGTGCAAACGGTGCGCGCATCAAGGTGATCGCAGGAACCGTCGACGGTGTGAGGGGCCCCATGGATGACATCGTCATTGATCCGGAATACCTGGACTGCACGGTACCGGCAGGCGAAACCTTTATCCACAAAACGGATCCGGGCTGCACGGCCTTTATCTACGTGATCGCCGGAAACGGCGAGACCGACGGGGCCGGTATTGGCAATGGAACCCTGGTCCTCTACGACCAGGGACAACAGCTCTCAGTAAAGGCCGGCGATGTACCCATGAGGTTCCTGCTGCTGACCGGCAACCCGCTCAATGAGCCGGTGGCCTGGCGGGGCCCGATTGTCATGAATACCCAGGCGGAACTGGCAGCGGCCTTCCAGGAATATCAGCAGGGAACGTTCATCAAGAACAGAGAGACCAGGATCTAAAAGGTGCGGGAAACGGCCATCGGGCGCCGGAAACAGGTGCTTTCCGGCGCTGAGGCGGCGGGGACGCAGCTTAAGCGAGCTCTTCACTCTTCAGAGGGACACAATACGCGTCGATTATCGGCTCCATAACCATCTTCAAGCGCGATTTAACCGTATTGATCTGATAAGTGTCGGCGGCCGACGGCGGAATCAGCGGCGGTCCCATCTTGATGCCGCGCAGTTCCAACGCCAGCTTGAAGCCGATCGGGAACGGAGCGGCAAACATGGTCCTGATAACCACCAAAATCAGTTTCTGAAGCTGTAGTGCTTTCTCCAGATCGCCTTGCTGCCAAGCTTTATAAATCCCCACCATGATTTCGGGAAAAATCCCGGCCGTGGCGGTCATGCAGCCTTTGGCTCCCATCAGCAGGCATGAAAGCAGGGTCTCCTCACGGCCGGTGAGCATGGAAATGTCCTCGCCGGCGATGGCGATCTTGTCCATGAAATGCATGAAATCGACCATCGAGCCGCTCGAATCCTTCATGCCGACGACGTTGGGATACCGGACCAGTCGCTTGACCATATCGTAGTCCAGCGGCGAGGTGAACAGCGGAATGTTATAGAGAATGACCGGGATATCGCTCCCCTCGATAATGGTCTCGAAAAATCGCTCGACCATGGCCCCGCCCGGTTTGTAAAAATAGGGCGGGGTGATCACCACCGCCTCGCAGCCGATCTCGGCCGCGTATCTTGCCAGCCTGACGCATTCGGCGGGAGCCGACGCGACAACGCCGGGGGTGACCGGAACCCGGCCATTCACCTGGTCGACGACGATTCGCATGCAGCGGCACTTCTCAGCGAAATCCATGTGAATTCCTTCGCCGACCGAACTGATCGGGAAGATGCCGTCAAGTCCCCTGTCGATACAGAAATCCAGCAGTTTGCGCAACTCTTCCTCGTTGACCCGCTGGTCTTCGCCAAAGGGCGTCAGCAGCGCCGGGTAAATTCCTTCTGGACGAAACATAACCGAATTCTCCTCAATAAATGCGAATATGCGTTTTTATGACTCAAACAAAATATCAAGTTTCTCGAGCTGCTCCCTGGTCGGCAGCCCGCCTGGTGTCCAGCCCCGCAGCTTGTAGTACGTCTGAAGCATGGCGCCGGTGTCCACCGTCTCGCCCTGACACGGGCCGTCGGGCAGCGGTTCGGTGCTGAACCGCTCAGGCAGCCGGTCGTCTTCGGCCGTCAGGCCCTCCCTGAGGTTGAACAGCCGCACCAGGTTGTTGATCCGTTCGCCTGCAAGCAGCAGGTTCTCGGCATCACTGAACGAAGCAATGCCGGTCAGAGAAGCGAACAACGGAGAAATCTGTTCGAGCGACAGGGTGAAGGCGGCGAACAGGCAGAGGCCGCTGGAGTTGACCAGGCAGAACAGGTCCTGCTGATTCTTCACCACCTCGGGCTTGAACTCGATGGTGTGCAGGCCGAGCGGGTTGGCCATGTTCATGATCTCTTCCCCTATGGGCCAGGACCGCAGGTGGCAGCCGCCCCGGTCGCTCGTCGCGTAGGCCAGCGCCATTCCCTTTGAAGCACGGGGATCATAGGCGGGCAGTTCCAGGCCTTTCACCTGGGCCCCGAGGCCGTGGGCGCCGGGAATGGTCTGCTCAAGATATTTGACTCCCCGGGACCAGGCCTCACCGGGACCATCGCGCCTGCCGATCAGTTTCACCGCCGCAACCATGGCTTCGCCGTTGCCCCACCTCAACTCAAGTCCGCCTGTGTCATTGACGGTAAGCAGCCCTCTATCGAAGCAGTCCATCAGAAAACCGACCACGTTGCCCACCGAGATTCCGTCCAGGCCGTATGCATCGCAGAGGTGCTCGGCTTCGATAATTGAAGCGACATCGGTGTTTCCACACTGGGCCCCGAACGACCAGACCGTTTCGTACTCGGGACCTTCGGTGAACGCCCCGGTGAACGGTCCCTCCTCGACCCGGGCAATTTTACTGCAGCGGATGGTGCAGGAGAAGCAGGCCCGGTTCTTCTCATAGAAGCGACGCACGTCATGTTCATCGATGGGCTTTGTATCGAGTGTCGAGCGATGAAAATTCATGGTTGGATGGATGCCGGTATAATCCATCAGGGAGAGAATAACATTGGTGCCGAATTCCGGTTTTGCGGCCCCGGTGTCGGGTGCGTTGGCAAGTTCGTTCAGAGACTCCCGGACCATGCGGGAAAACTCCTCCTTGTCCGCCGTTTTAATGCCGCCGGAGCCGTGCACCACGACCGCCTTGAGCTTTTTCGACCCCATCACCGCACCCGCACCTCCACGGCCGAAAGACCGGTATTCGGTCTGCACGCTGGCCAGCGGCGACAGCAGTTCGCCTGCCTGCCCGATGCAGGCCAGCCGGTGATCGGACGAATACGCTTCTTTGATCTTCTTGTGCGTCTCCAGGGTATCACGTCCCCAGTAGTCCTCTGCCGGGACCAGCGACACCTGGTCATCTTCGATCAGCAGCAGCACCGGAGTCTGCGAAGCGCCGCTGATAACCAGCGCATCGTAACCGGCGTATTTGAGCTCCGGCCCCAGGCTCCCGCCGGCGTTGGAGTCGAGCCACAATCCGGTGGCCGGGCTTTTGGTGCACAGTTCCATGCGACCCGACGCCGGAGCTGCCGAGCCGGTCAGCGGACCGGTTGCGAATACCAGCATATTTTCAGGCGACAGCGGGTCGCAGCCTCTGGGCAGACGATGGTACAGCGTATGGATACCAAAACCCTTGCCCCCGATATATTTTTCAGCGACGTATGGATCCAGATCAACACCTTCGATCGCTCCCGAACTCAGGTCTACTTCCAGGATCTTGCCTGCATATCCTTTCCACATGGCGGCTTACCTCCTTGCAATTGCCCCAGTGGGACAGGCTTGAACACATGAAAACCGACCGCTGCAGGTATCACAGATGAGCGGATAACCGGTCTCCGGATGAACCCTGACGCCTCCAACCGGGCAGGCCGGGATGCAGGCGTTGCACAAGGTGCATGTATCCTTGTCGAGAACCACATGCCCTTGCCAGGACAACGCATCTTCAGGACACTCCTGAATGCAGGGATGGTCCTTGCAGGCAATGCAGACCTGGATGGCGGCAATGTCCGGCCAGTCATCCTCGATATGGATTCTCGACGGTTTAACACTCTGCACCCCTGGTTCGTGGGCTGCGGTGCAGGCTAGCATGCACAGTCTGCAATATGTGCAGTTACTCTTTTTGATTGTGAACATGGTCAACTCTCTTTATCATCTGAACATTTTAACATCAGGCCACCATGAAAAATTAGGATTTTGCTTTAAGATCAGGCCCTCAATAAAATTTTCCCGCAGGCAAGCAGCCTTCTCACCGGCAGCGCCATCGGCCGTATTGGCTTTATTTCAGTGAATATGCCGGTCCTTCTGTGAAATCAGTTTCTCAATGGTCGCTCCGACCCGATCGAGGTGTTTCTCCATAGCCGCGACCGCGTCTGTATCAGTGCCTTTTTCTATGGCATCGACAATCGCCTCGTGTTCCGCACAGGTCTGGGAGCGGTAGGACAGGTATCCCGACTTGTCGAGGTAGAGGGAGTGCAGCAGCTCGGTTATCGGCCGGCTGACCAGCACAAAAAACGGGTTGTGGGTCGCGGACGCCAGCAGCTCGTGAAACGCTATATCTGCTTCGATTGCGTCCTGACGGCTGATATCGGCAGTCTTCAACCTGTTCAAACTGTCCCGCAGCAGGGCAACATCCTCTCCGCTCCGCTCCAGCGCCGCCAGCCTGACGATCGCGGTTTCCAGTACCATGCGCACTTGAAGAAGCTGCGGCAGCGAGACCTTGCTCATCTGTAACTGGGCGATCAGCGACTCTGCCAGTCCCTTTCCATCCGGAGCTCGGACCGTCATGCCCCGGCGCGGCCGAACATCTACCACCCCGCGACTGACCAGATAGGCGGTGGCCTCTCGTATCACCGTGCGGCTGACGCCATACTCCTCCATCAGCTTCGGCTCGGTGGGCAATTGGTCGCCGACCTGCAGTCTTTTTTCGATTATCTGCTGCTGCAGGTCATCGGCAACCGTTTTGGATAATCGCTCGTTGGCTATACGGGGCATCGGTGTTTATCATTGTTGAATTGAAGCCAATGATACTATCATCGTATGAATAAAGCAACCGATAGTTTCCCGGCTGCCGAGTTCCCGGTTTATTACATATCTCAAGCAGTTACGGGGCACGCAGAAGGGAAGATACGGTGGGGAAAGCAAGAGGAAACAGGAGAGCAACCAGGCGTGGTAATCGAAAATCTGGCCTGGCCGGTGAATACCGCGGATCAGGGCGAACACATGCGCTTCTGAGGAAGTCAGCAGCCGCTTTCAAGCTTTCCAGCCATTGCAAACCTGAAATTTTCAAGTAGAATGTCCGGCAACGACTGCTGCAATACTATCTCAATGGAGGCCGATGATGCCGTTTAACGTGATACAATATGAGGATTTACCGCAAGACCTGGAGCAGCGTCTGCAGGAACAGTGTAACGTGACCAGGGTTGAATCGCTGGACCCGGGCCAGGGAAATCAGTTCAGAGCGGCTCTGGCGGAAGCGGAGGGAATGATCGGGGTGAGCCAGGATGTCGGTCCCGGGCTGCTGGATCTGGCGCCGAAGCTCCGGGTTGCCTCCACGATCTCGGTCGGCTATGACCATTTCGATGTGGCCGAGATGACCAAGCGCCGGATCATGCTGATGCACACCCCGGATGTGTTGACCGAGACCACCGCCGACATGGTTTTCACCCTCATACTCTGTGCCGCCCGCCGTGCGCCCGAACTTCATGGCATGGTAAAGAGCGGCGGCTGGACGAGCACGATCGGAGCGGAACACTTCGGCTCGGATGTTCACGGCAAGAAGCTGGGGATCATCGGTATGGGCCGAATCGGCTCGGCCGTCGCGCGCCGGGCCCGCCACGGGTTCAACATGGAAATCCTCTACCACAACAGAACCGTCAACAGAGAGGCGGAAGCCCTGTTCGATGCCCGCCTCTGCAGCCTCGATGAATTGTTGTCCGAATCCGATTTCGTCTGCCTGATGCTGCCGCTCACCGATCAGACAAAAAAAATGATCGGTCCCGCCGAATTCGACAAGATGAAACCTGAGGCCTATCTGATCAACGGAGGGCGGGGTCCGGTGGTTGACGAACAGGCACTGGTGCTGGCGCTCCAGGAAGGAAAAATACGCGGCGCCGGCCTCGATGTCTACGAGCAGGAACCTCTGCCGGCGGACTCGCCGCTTCTCACGCTTGCCAACGTCGTGACCCTGCCGCACATCGGATCAGCCACCCACGAGACCCGGTATGCGATGGCGGCCTGTGCGCTCGAGAACCTGCTGGGGGCCTTATCGCAGAGATCAACCCGTAACTGTGTGAACCCGGAAGTCGTGTAAGCCTGCCGCCTCTAATCGATCCGGGTCTCAAGGGTAAGGGTTCTGCCTGGTGCCTGCAGTTCCAGAATACCTGGCCCAGGCATCAGAGCGTGTGCCATCCACATAGATTCCAGGCTGTCTATACATCATGTACAACCACACAAGCGAGGAACTTGCCCGGGAAATTTCCGCATTCATCCCGGCTCAAAGAATCTGTTCCGATGAACCGCGGAGAAGAGCCTACTCGACGGACTCCAGCATGTTCTTTCGAATGGCCGGGGCGGTTGTCGACGTAATCGACGAACAGGAAGTCGTTGCGCTGATAGCGTATGCCCGGGCCAGGAACATCGGGCTCACCTTTCGCGGCAGCGGCACCAGTCTGAACGGGCAATGCAGCGGAACCGGAATTCTGGTACGGCTCAAAGGCCCGCTCTGGCGACAGCTGGAGGTGCACGACAGGGGAGACGCGATCAGCGGCTGGGCGGGCGTCATCGGCTCGGAGATGAACGAAGCCCTGCTGCCCTTCAACCGGAAGATCGGCCCCGACCCCTCCTCGCTCGCTTCAGCCTGTTTCGGAGGCATACTGGCCAACAATGCCGCCGGCGGATGTTGCACCGTCGATCAGAACGTCTACGCGACGCTGAGGAGCATACGTCTGATCCTGCACGACGGCACGATCGTCGATACGTCCGATCCTGAAAATGTCTCCCGTTTTCGCTCCACTCACCGGAAGATGCTCGGCGAACTGTCCCTTCTGAGACAGGAGCTGTTGAGCGATGCTGAACTCGCCGCCCGGATCCGGCGAAAATATCGCATCAAGAACACCTGCGGCTATGCGGTCAACGCCTTCGTCGATTTCGACGATCCGCTGGATATCCTCACCCACCTGCTGGTCGGCTCAGAGGGGACGCTGGCATTCGTCTCCCGGGCAACCATTGGCACCGTACCGGTGTTCAGGCTGCGCGCCGCCGCACTGATAGTCTTCCCGAGCCTCACCAATGGCATAAAAACCGTCAAGCGCTGGCGCGATTCCGGCCTGGCGAATGCCGCCGAACTGTTTGACCGGTCGTCATTGAAGGCTATCGCCGCCCTGCCGAAAACCCCCCAGGCGGTCAGGGAACTCGGCAGCGACGGCTGCGCGGTCCTGATCGAAACCCAGGCCGACGACGACCAGACACTGCACGCCAATATTGCAACGCTGCTCGGTGCAGTCCAGGACATCGAAACCATCGGTGAGCCGCAGTTCCATACCGATCCCGAGCTCTGCGAATCGCTGTGGGCCGTCCGCAGAGGCCTGTTTCCCGCCATTGCCGGCACCAAGCAGCCGCACGAATCGGTCCTGCTCGAGGACATCTGCTTCCCCCTTGACAGAATCGAGGAGGGGTGCCGCAAATTCGAGGAGTTGTTCAGCCGTTTCGGTTACAATGGCGGCCTTCACGGCCATGTGTTCCACGGCAATTTCCATTTCGCCTTCCCGGTGGATCTGTCTTCGGATGAAGAGAACCGTAAAATTCACCGCTTCATCGAGGAGATGGTCGACATCGTCGTGGATCTCGACGGATCACTCAAGGCGGAGCACGGCACCGGCTACGCGGTCGCCGCGTTCGTCGAACGGGAATGGGGTGAAACGATCTACGCGGTGATGAAGCGGGTGAAGCAGGTGCTCGACCCGGTCAATATCTTCAATCCCGGCGTATTGATCAACGACGATCCCCGATGTCACACCAGGGACCTGAAGGTGTCGGTGGCCTGCCATCCGCTGCTCGACAATTGCGTCGAATGCGGCTTCTGCGAACCCGTCTGCCCGTCAAAAGACATCGGCTTCACGCCGCGGCAGCGGGTATCGGTGCTGCGCCACATCGCCTGGATGGAGCAGCAGGGCCGCAGCGGCATCGAAGCCTGGCGGGACACCTATGACCGCTTCGGCACCCAACTGTGCGCAACCGATGCCATCTGCACCACCAGATGCCCGCTGTCCATCGATGTCGCCGGCTTCACCCGGGACCGCCGCCACGCCCAGGCGGGCGACTTCGCCCACGCCGTCGCGGCCAAGGTCGGCAGCCATTTCGAACTGGTGACCAGGACCGCCTCCCACCTGCTCAGCGGCGCCGGTGGGGCCCAGCGCCTCCTCGGTGACGACCTGATGTACAAAATCTCCGCTGGTGCGCGAAAACTGAGCCGCTCCAGACTGCCGAGCTGGAACGACCAGATGCCCCGGGGCGCCCGAAAACTGCCGCGTCCCGAAAAAACAGGCATCGACTCCGTGGTCTACGTCCCTTCCTGTGCGGTCAGAACCATGGGCGACAGTCTCCATGATCCCGCCGAGCCCCTCGCCGAGGTGACCGTCCGCCTGCTCGAAAAAGCCGGATATGCGGTCATTATCCCCGAGGATATCTCCCGGCTGTGCTGCGGCAAGGCCTTTGAAACCAAAGGCCTGCTCGACGAAGCGGACGCCAAGGCGGCCGAGATGGAGAAGGCTCTGCTGGCCGCCAGCAGCGATGGGGAACTCCCCATCCTGTGCGAAACCAGCCCCTGCCTGGCGCGAATGCGAAAGGTCATGGACGGCCGGCTGAAACTCTACGAGCCAATCGAGTTCACCATGCACTTTCTTCTAAGCAGATTGAAGCTGAGCAGGAAGTACCGGAAGATCGCCATCCATCCGACCTGTTCGACCAGGCTCCTGAGACTCGAGGAACCGCTGCTGCAGCTGGCCGAGCAATGCGCCGACCAGGTGGTATGGCCCAGGGATATCCAGTGCTGCGGATTCGCCGGCGACAAGGGATTCAGCCATCCCCAGCTCAACCGGTCTGCTCTGGAACATCTGGCAGAGCGGATCAGCGGATGCGAGCAAGGCTTCAGCACCTCGCGCACCTGTGAAATCGGGTTGTCCCTGCACGGAAACGTGCCCTACAAGAACATCTTGTATATGCTGGATGCCTGCGCCGACAGCAGCGAAGCGTGCAGCGATTGACCGCATCCACAGCGCTCCCGCTCGACTTCGAGCTGCAATCGACCCGATCATTCAACCGCAAGGAGACCACCGTGTTATCGGAGCACTGTCCCGAACATTTTGAGCTGGCCCGCAAGAACACCCCGCTGCAGAAGATGCCGCGTCTGAGCCGGGAGCTTGGCGTCGAGATCTTTTTCAAACGCGACGACCTCACCGGCAGCGAACTGTCGGGAAACAAGATCCGAAAACTCGAATTTCTGCTGGCCGACGCTCGAGCCAAAGGCGCCGACACGGTCATTACCTGCGGCGGGGCCCAGTCGAACCACTGCCGCGCCACCGCCATAGCGGCGGTGCGCTGCTCCATGCAGGCCACCGTCCTGCTGCGGACCGAAGACCCCGCGCAGCCGCCGGCGACGACCGGCAACATCCTTCTCGACAAGCTGGTCGGGGCGGAGATTGTCTGGATAACGCCCCAGGAGTACCAGGATATAGACCGGATCTTTCAGCGGGAATCGGACCGGCTGGCCGGGTCTGGCCGCATTCCCTGCATCATTCCCGAAGGCGGTTCGAACCATATCGGCTGCTGGGGATATATTACGGCTCTGCGGGAAATCCGTGAAGACCTGAGCAGAGAAGGCATCACCGACCCGGCGGGGACCACCGTGCTGTCGGCAACCGGTTCGGGCGGCACCACAGCCGGCCTGGTGCTCGGCACAAAACTCCTCGATCTCGATGTGGATGTGGCCGGAGTCAATGTCTGCGACGACGCCGACTATTTCAAAAACAAGGTGAGCGCCATCTGCCGGGACTTCAGTCGAAGCTACGGCCGGGACATCCCCGTCTGCAGAGATGAGATCCGCATCATCGACGGCTACGTGGGCCGGGGCTACGCCCGCTCACGCCCCGAAGAACTCCGCGCCATCCAGGCGCTGGCGCGCCTCGAAGGGGTAATCCTCGACCCCGTCTATACCGGTAAGGCCTTTTACGGCTTGCAGTGCGAACTGAAAAAGGACCGAAACCGTTTCGGAACGCGGATCGTGTTCATACACACGGGAGGAATTTTCGGCCTATTTCCGTGCGCAGCCCAGTTCGAGGAACTGTTCTGAACCTGCAGATATCGCTAGTCACCCGGTGGCCACCCTTCTGCCATCGATACCTGTGCTTGGCAACAGACTCACCTTGCATGTTCCCGCAATCGTGCATAACTTTTAAATGTAGCATTAGGGGTGAATCGTAGTGATGGAGGTCGCCATGATTGGTATTGATCAAGTAATCGTTACGCTCTGGCTTCTGCCTGCAGCCGCCTTAATCATTTTGCCGCTGTTTGCCATCTGCTGCAAGGTGCTGTTATCGTTCTTCGGATTGTTCAGACCGGTGGCGGGACAGGAACGCAAACCCCTCGGCAAGATGTCGGCGTCAAAGGCGAATGCCGCCGCTTGAATGGTTTCAGGACAGCCTGGCAGACTTTGTACTGGAGGCACTCCCCACCTGACGGGACATGCCTGGGCACGTTGCACGCCGGTGCGGTAGTGTGCCGGCCACCTCAGATCGGCCCTGAAACAGCTCCGGCTGCCGGTCAGAAATCCGCGCTGTCTGGCCGGCAATTCGGATAAATTCGTGGGCGCCTCGCCCCATCTTCACCACTGCTTCAACAGCTATCGGCATCCGTTTTCGTTGACTATTCGGCAGTTTTCCCCCATCATGTTCCGGGATGCCGATTGCAGCACCTCGGAGCGGGGAGGGTTGTATCTATCCGCGTGCGATTCCTGCAGCGACAGGGTAATGGAAAAGCCGCCAGCGCCCCGGTGAGATTCACCGGAACCTCACCCTGAATCACTGGGTATCAGCGGCGAGGTGGGGAGCAGGCCGGTCGATTCGAGTTGATGAGACGATGCTCCTGCCGGCAGAATGAGCAACCCCATTGAGATCGGGATAACAGGACAACGGATGCATCTTTCTATGAATGAGCAACAGCAATCACCGCACTATCTGGCAGCTATAGACCTGGGCTCGAATAGTTTTCACCTGGTAGTGGCCCGCATCGAGGACGGTCATGTTCACATTCTCGATAGAATAAAGGAGATGGTGCGCCTGGGAGGCGGCCTTGACAAATACGGCAGGCTGTCTGAAGAAGCCCGCATCCGCGCCCTCTCCTGTCTTGATCGTTTTGCCGAACGGGTGCAGAAATTACCCCTGGGCAGTGTCGCGGCAGTTGGAACCAATACCCTGCGCCAGGCAAAAAATTCCCGTCAGTTCCTCCAAAGCGCCAGCGAGGTTCTGGGCCATCCGATCTCGATTATCGGCGGGAAGGAAGAGGCCCGTCTGATCTATCTCGGGGTTTCCCACTCCCTGGTGGCGGAGGATGGGAAACGTCTGGTGATGGACATCGGCGGAGGAAGCACTGAATTGATTATCGGCGAAGGCTTCGAGCCGCTGCATCTGAGCAGCCTCGAAATGGGTTGCGTGAGCTTGAGCCGTGCTTGTTTTCGAAATGGCAAACTCGGCAGGAAGAACTGGGAAAAGGCCGGCATTGCCGCCCATCTGGAACTGCGTCCGGTGCGGCGCAATTTCCGTAAAATCGGCTGGGCCTCCGCTACCGGGGCATCGGGAACGATCAGGGCGGTAGCAAGCGTGCTGAAGGCGCTCGGGCTCGAGACCTACCATATCACCCTGGACGGTTTGTACGAAATCCGCAGCAGGATGATGGCAGCGGGGCAGGTAAAAAATCTTGATCTTCCCGGTTTGGATAACGATCGCAAACCGGTTTTTGCGGGAGGGCTGGCCATCCTCATCGCCACCTTCGAGGCACTGAAAATTGAAACCATGCAGGTGTCCGAAGGCGCCCTGCGGGAAGGGCTCCTGTACGAGCGTCTGGGCCGCATTCAAAGCGAAGACACCCGTTTGAAAACCATCTCGAGCGTGCAGCAGCGATTTCAAATCAGCCAGAATCATGGCCGACGCGTGAGCTTGACCTCGCACCGTCTTCTCACCGAGTGTGAAAAAGCCTGGAACCTGCAAATCGAAGACGCCGAAGTGCTGCACTGGGCAAGCAGCCTTCATGAGATCGGCCTTGCGGTATCGTTGAGCGGATATCAGAAGCACGGCGCGTATCTCCTGAAAAAGGCAGATCTTCCCGGATTTTCACTGGAGGAACAGGACCGGATGAGTGTCCTGGTGCGGTGCCATCGTAAGAAAATTTCAAAAAAATATTTCAGCGCTCTACCGGAAAAGGATCGGGAGACCGTCTTGCGGCTGGCGATTCTTCTTCGTCTTGCCACCCTGCTCCATCGTTCCCGCAAAGACGAGACCGCCGTCATTGAGCAGGTAATTGCTGGGGAGAATAACCTGACCCTTCAATTTGCAGCGTATGAGTTGATAAACCATCCCCTGCAGCGGGTCAGCCTGGAGCAGGAAGCCCGGTATTTGCGAAAGGTGGATTTCAATCTCACCTTCACCTCATGATCTGCTCGTGACGACTGAGCTATCGGCTTTTGTGTCCTGCACGATTGACCCTCTCCAGAGAAGGAGGCACAGGTATACACTGCCGTGGTCGCCTTCCGCCATTGTCCATCTCTTATTTCGTTTATCCTCTGCCATACCGGCTTATCAGGCAGGAGGATCAGAACATGAGCAACAGGGTAATGGAGAAGACTCTTTTAGATAGGGAACGGTGTATCTCTTTCAGGGACATCGACCGCTCTTTCTGATGCCGTGCAGGGTGAGCGCTTCTCTTACAGGAGTCCTGCTTACATCCAGGGCTTTCGTCAATGTCTCTTCCTGCAGCCACATTCCAAATTTCAATCTTCCGCTGATGATTGCAGTCTTGATTTCTGCATATACTTTTTCAGCGAGTGGGCCGCGGGTTCTGATCCTGCTCGGTTGGACCTTGTGCTTTTCAGTCATGACCTCTTCATGAACGAATAGGTTTTGAGTACACACCCCTGGAATATTGAGATACTTTGCAACCAGATCGGAAATTCTGGTTTTTCTTCAGGCATCCCGGAGTTCGTGGGTAAGACCGCTTAACGAGCGATCAGCAGCTCCGCAAATTCTCTGAATCCGTGTGCGCTCCGTTTCTCTGTTACCCATTTCGGTTTATCCGTCAAACTGAAATCCATCACGTTGGCCACCCCCACACTGTTTTCAAAAAACGAAAACATCGGTCCGTCATTGGGAGAATCACCGATAAAGGCTATCAATTCGTTATCGGATTCAACATCGACATCAAAAAAGCCTTTCAGAATTGTTTTTGTCATCGATAACTTATCATAGTTCCCGAACCATCCGTTGACATGGATAGAGCTGATTTTGGCAGTCGCGCCGAATTCCTCGAAAAGCGCAACAATACGGGTCACATCGCGAGGGTCGAGCGGGGTGACATCCTCACAGAAATCGATCGCCAGATCGGCGACTCGATAGGGCTGATCCGAGGCAATACCGGCCCCTGGAATCTCCTCGAGAATACGTTTTTTTATGTCATCAAGCCGCGCCCGATCAGCACGCCGCTCCGCTTCTGATTTGACGAAAACGGTTTGCATCCGGCGTTTTTCGGCATCATAGGAAAAATAGAGAGCGCCATTCTCCCCGACCACCCCTTTCACCGGCCACATTCGGGCGATGTGATCACACCATCCTGCAGGCCTGCCGGTTATCGGAATGACGCAAATACCTGCTTCTTCGAGACGCTCCATGGCGCCTATGCTGCTCGAGGGTAATCGCCCCCTCTCGGTCAGAGTATCGTCTATATCGGTCAAAAGAAATTTGATCTTGTTCAACCGATCGGATGTCATCGATTGTATCGGCAGCATGTCGGTGTCACCATTACGTTACATTCCCGGCTGCACGGTTACCTGAACCGTTTTACGGCCCTTCAGCGCCGATAGGCCGAATCAAGGGCCTTTCAACGCCAATACGCATCACCATCACACGGGAACTGGCGGTGCGGTTGTCCGGCATGGACAGCTACTTTGCTGTCCAGCCGCCATCGACGTAAATGGTCTGCCCGGTGATATAGTCAGATGCGGGGGAAGCTAAAAAGATCGCCACGCCTCTGAGGTCTTCAAGCTCCCCGTTGCGGCCGATAATCGTTTGGCGGGCAAGGGCCTCGACAACCTTCTGTTGGTCATAGAGACTCGAAGTCAAACCGGTCTTAAAGAAGCCGGGGCCGATGGCATTGCAGGTAATGCCGCTGTTTCCCGAGGACCATGCCTCTGCCATGGCCCGAGTCAACTGGATCACCCCGCCCTTCGATGCCCCGTAAGGGATACCGTTTGGAAACGCTCTCTCCGACTGGAGCGAGGCGATATTGATGATTCTCCCCCAGCCTTTTTTTTTCATGCCGGGGACAAGATGGCGGGCGAGAAAAAACGGTGCCTTCAAATTGATATCGAGGTGTTTGTCCCAGCTGTCGGAACTGATGTCCTCCCAGGGCTGCCGCAGGTTGATGCCGGCGGCATTGACCAGGATGTCAGGCGCCCCGAAAAAGGATGCCGATTTTTCTGCCGTTCGAGCCAGATCATCCACATCCGACACATCGCAGGTCAAAAAAGCCGCTGTGCCGTTTATCTGTTCCACATCCATGACGGCTTTCTGCAATTCCTCCTTGTGCCGCGCGACATGGATAACCGCAGCGCCTGCTTCGGCGAGGCAGTAGGCAATGGCTCTGCCGATACCTGAACTGCCTCCGGTAACAAGCGCGACACGTCCGCTTATGCCAAATAGTCGATCTAAAATGTTCATGGTCTCGAAATACCAATAATTGTTTTACTGCCACGACATGCACTTCGAACAGACCTGCCTGGCTGCTCATTATTATACACTTTGGTCGGAGTTCAAAACACTTTCCAGCATATCCCCCTCCTCAAGCCTGGACTGCAGAGCGCGGCCCTCCACCGGCCTTCCGCTTACCAGGGGTGGCCATGTTCCGCAACTATAACCCCTGCCACTATTTTATAAAATATTTTATGAAATATTGACATGTCATATTTTACCTACTATTACTGAGACTCACAGCCTCAAAATAATTCTTCACATGAGAGCCGACGGTGATTAAGGCTTGCGATAGATCACCGGCGCATGGGAACCAGGAAACGTTCTGTATTTGCCAGGATCGTACTATGGTCTCATATACCCTTCACGGAAAATTCGGAATAACAACATGAATGCCGACATCCACCCGGCCCTTGTCGGATCGCTCAGCGCCTCCAATCCATCCGTAAGACTCATCAACTTCAGTCCGGGGCCGGCGTCACTGCCAAAGGCTGTGGAGCGCGAGATCGCCGCGAGTTTCAACAAGCCCGGTCTCACCTCTCTGGCGTTGTCGCACCGGTCTCCGGAGTTCCAGAAAATCCTCGACCATACCATCGCATCCGTCAGGCGGGTCATGGATATACCGGACGACTACGCGGTGCTGTTCACTCATGGCGGCGGCCACGGACAATTCGCCGCCGTACCGCTGAACCTGTGCCGGAACCGGTCGGACCTTGCAACTTATGTCGTCAACGGCACCTGGACGCAGCGAGCCCGCGACGAAGCGCAGCGGTACTGTACCGTCCAGACCATTGATGGGAGGGATTCCGCGGGAGGTTATACGACCTTCCCCGAACTGAGCGAAGCGCATATCGATGCCAACAGCAAATATCTCTATATGTGCTCCAATGAAACCGTGAACGGTATAGAGAATCACCGGCTCCCCAAACTTCCGGAGTCGCGTCGGCACATTCCCCTGGTCATCGATGCGAGTTCCGACTTCACCACCAAGCCGATCGACTGGCACGGCGACCGCGTCGGGGTGCTGTTTGCCTGCGCATCGAAGAATATCGGGCACCCGGGGGCCACCCTGACCGTCATACACCGCGATTTTCTTGGACCGGACAAGGCATCTCCCCTCTGTCCCGGGGTTTTCAACTACACCACCAATGTGGAGGCCGGCAATCTCTGGAATACCCCGGCAACCTTCAACATCGAGGTTATCGGTTACCTCATGGACTGGCTCGAGCGCGAAGGCGGTGTTGCGGAGAATGAGCGCCGCTGCATCGCCAAAAGCAGGCTCATCTACGATGTCATCGATAACTCCGGCGGTTTTTATGGGACACCCGTGCCCAACAAGGCTCTGAGAAGCCGGATGAATGTCCCCTTCAACATCAAGGGGGGGGACGAGGCATTGACCGACGAGTTTCTCATCACGAGTTGGGACGAGGGAATCATTGGGCTGCGCACCCTTACGCCGTTTGGCGTGGGAGACTATCTCAGGGCGAGCCTGTACAACGCGGTCACCGAGGAAGACGCTGCCTTCCTCGCCGATTTCATGCAGCGGTTCGCCAGCCGGAATTGAGCCTATTGAATCGTACCGTCAGTCTGCCATTTAACCTGCACAGGAAGGAAACACATACATGGCGGAAAAACTCTTTACCAAGGACTTCACCAAACAGGAACCAGTTTGTGATGAAGCGATAGCAAACGCCCTCGGCGTCCTCAAGACCGGCAGGCTCCACCGCTACAATGTCAGCAGCGGGGAAAAAGGCGATGCCGCTCTTCTGGAAGAAGAGTTCGCGGCCTATATGGGCAGGAAATACTGCCTTGCCTGCACATCTTGTGGAAGCGCCATGCATCTGGCCCTGAGATCGCTGGGCGTGGGCCCCGGGGATACGGTCCTGTGCAACGCCTTTACCCTCGCCCCGGTCCCGGGCGCCATAGAAAACTCGGGGGCAGACATAGAACTTGTTGAAATCCTAGATGATTACACCATTGACCTGGATGATCTCGAGCGCAAGGCCGGGAAAGCGGCATGGTTGATGCTCTCGCATATGAGGGGGCATATAACCAACATGGACCGGGTGATGGAGATCTGCACAACCCATGGCCTGACCCTGATCGAGGATTGTGCCCACACCATGGGGGCATCGTGGGACGGCAGAAAATCAGGGTCTTTCGGGAAGGTGGCCTGCTTTTCCACCCAGACCTACAAGCATATCAACTCGGGGGAAGGCGGGCTGCTGGTCACCGATGATCCTGATGTTATCAGCCGAGCCATTTTGCATTCCGGCTCCTACATGCTCTATGACCGGCATACCTCCCGCCCGGCCATGGAGGTATTCGAACCCCTCAAGACCATGGTCCCCAACTATTCCAGCCGAATGGACAACCTCCGGGCCGCCATCCTGAGGCCTCAGTTGCGCACGCTGGATGAGCAGTGTGCACGGTGGAACAAGCGCTACAAGATACTCGAGGAGGGGCTCAACGGTATCGATGGAATACGCTGCCCGCAGCGAGACCCGCGGGAATCGTATGTGGGAAGCTCCATTCAGTTTTCCCTCACGGGACGGGATGAAGACACCATAAAAGCCTTTCTTCAGGGCTGCATGGATCGGGGAGTTCAACTCAAATGGTTCGGAAATAAAGAGCCGGTCGGCTACACAAGTGACTATTCAAGCTGGAGATACCTTGGCGGACACCCCGCTCTTGCCAATACCGACCGGATTCTCAGAACCATGTGCGATATGCGTATTCCGCTCACCTTCAGCGAAGAGGATTGTGAAACCATTGTCGACATCATCAAACGCGTGGCCCACGCGGTGCTGCCGCAATGAACCATGGGGCCGCGCCATTCACTGCAGCCAACAGAGACTTCCATGAAATCTCTGCAAGCCTATGAAATTATACGGGACATGATCCTGAGGGGGGAAAAGCTCCCGGGTTCCCGTCTTATTCTGTCTGATCTCGAAAACGAACTGAGCATCGGCCGCGGCCCGATCCGGGAAGCCCTGATGAGGCTCGATCGAACCGGACTGGTAAAAAACATTCCCTACAAAGGCGCTATCGTCGGGCCCCC
>JAJDNR010000090.1 GCA_022340565.1 Desulfofustis sp. | reverse complement strand
CTCCAATGCTACGCAGTCTGGCCGATAAAAACAACCGAAAACAAAGAAGAATGGCAAACACCACCCAAGTATCATATAATGCCGGCAAGCCCGCACCCCTGATTACCGGAAACCAGGCGTCATCCGGTGACCGGTTGGACTTCCGCTTATGTACATTGACTCTTTCGGCCTCCGGGAAAACCCCTTCTCCATATCCCCGGATCCGCGATATCTCTACCCGAGCAAGACCCACCAGGAAGCGCTCGCTCATCTGCGCTTCGGGGCGGCATCAAACGGCGGACTCATCCTGTTGACCGGAGAGACCGGCACCGGCAAGACCATGTTGTGCCGCCATTTTCTCGAGCAGTTCAGCCCCATCGCCGATGTCGCACTGATCGGTGACCCCGGCCTCGGCGATACCGATCTGCCGGCAGCCGTATGCCGCGGGTTTCGCATACCGGTCGACCGCAACGGCAGCAGAGAGGCCCATATCAACGCGCTCCACAACTTCCTCCGGGAGCCTTACGACGACGGGCGGGCAGCGCTGCTGATCATCGACGAGGCGCAGAATCTCGACAAGGAGGCGCTGGATATGCTCAGCCTGCTCTCCAGCTTCGAGGCCGATCGGGGACCGCTGCTGAAGATCTTTCTGCTGGGCCAGCCGGAACTCGATGCGGTATTGAAGAGTCCCGACCTCGACCGGCTCAGGGGGCGCATCTCCGGCAACTTTCAGCTGCGCGGCCTGGAACGGGCCGAAACCAGTGAGTATATCAGGCACCGGATCAGCGTTGCCGGCGGATCTTCCAAAGAGCTGTTCAGCAACCGGGCGATCCATCGGATACATCAGCTGACCGGCGGGATTCCACGCCTCATCAACTCGCTGTGCGACCGGTCCCTGCTCGGCGCCTTTACCGAGAAGCGCAGCACGGTCGACGCCGCCATGGTCAGAGCGGCCGCCAGGGAATTATTCGGGTTCAACCGGGTGGCCAGAGCCATTCGCATACCGCTTGGCGGACTGGTGACCGCTGCCGCCGCCCTGGTCCTGGTCATCGGCACCTGGGTGGGGTCCACCAGCGACCTGTTCTACCTGAAGCTGGATGCGATCCTGCCGCCGGTGTCGGAACCGCAGCAAGATATCCCGGCCCCGCCGTCTTCCGCCGAGCAGCAGCAAGGCCCCTCTGATCAGATGGTTGCGTTGGAGCCGGCAGCAACTGATGATCAGCGCGTTCTCCCCGCACCCGAATCAGCGGTGCAGAGCCCGCCGGCGGATGCACAGCAGCCGGCCGCGCCCACAGCAGCGGCGAACCCGCCTCCTGCCCAGCCCGCACAACCAGCCGAGCGATCTGCCACCGAGGAAACCGGCCAGAACAACATTTTCATCGCCCCGCTGCAGATTCCGCCCGAACCCAGGGAGGAAAACCAGACCACCATCGTCATCAAGGAGATCGAGATAAACTGATCGCCGCGCTGCGCCGCTGCCGGGACGCCCTCGATGCCCCCGATCAGCGGTGAGCAGATGATGACCGGAAAAACCGATCCGGCCCTGGCATTTTCGACAAATTCGGTTAGAATAACAGGCCACCGAGGACCACCAAGATCCATTTCAACAAAGAGGATATTTATGATTTTCAGACGTTTTCTTTCCGTGCCGGTTATCGTCGTTGTATCGGTCCTGTGTATCATGCACAGCAGTCACGCAGACGAAGGTCTGGGGCTCGACGCCAAAATCGGAACGATGGGAGTGGGCGGTGAGGTGAGCGCGGCGCTGTTTCCCAACACCAGGATCAGGGGCGGTTTCAACTTCCTGACCTGGACATTCGAATCGACCATTTCAGGCATTGACTACGATTTCGAGACCGAATTCAACTCGATCCCAGTGATCCTCGATCTCCACCCTTTCGGCGGATCGTTTTTCATCAGCGGCGGCGTCTATTTCAACAACAATTCAGTCAGCGTCGATGGATTTATCGGGCCTGAGGATTTTACACCCGCCTATCAGGCCTACGACTTTCTAGCCAACCAGGTGTCGCTGTCCGGCGATGTCGAGTTCAACCCGCTGGCGCCGTACCTCGGCTTCGGCTGGCGCACCAACAGCGGCGCCTCCGGCTGGGGCTTCGGGCTGGAACTGGGCGTACTCTACCAGGGCGCCCCGGACATCACCAACCTGCGGATCAACGCCCCGGTGGACATCAGCACAACCGAATCGGTCCGGCAGTTCCTGGCCGAGCAGGCACGCGAGATCGAAGACGAGCTGAGCTGGTTCGAGTTCTACCCGGTGGCGTCGGTCATGTTCACCTACCACTTTTAACGGGCATCCCTGGAAGCTCCGCGAATATCGGGCCGAATTGATCTGCGGGCTGGTGCTTCGGCCGGGCCGGCCCGGTACGCCGGTTTTTTCTTAAAACGGCCAGAACAGCGGGATCAGGGTCATGCCGGCGCCGACAATGAAGAGGTTCAGGGGGATGCCGAGGCGCAGGTAATCTATGAAGCGGTAGCCGCCGGGGACGAAGACCATCAGGTTGGTCTGGTAGCCGAGGGGCGATGCGAAACAGGCGCTGGCGCCGAAGCATACCCCGATGATGAAGGGCTTGGGGTCGACGCCGATGCCGAGCGCGGTGGAGATCGCCACCGGCAGCAGCAGGACGGCGGTGGCGTTGTTACTGAGGAGCTGGGTGGATATCGAGGTCAGAACGATGATGCCGCCGAGCACCGCCATCGGCGGCAGGCCGTGGAACAGTCCCAGGAAGGCATCGGCATAGATGGTCGAAGCGCCGCTTTTCTCCATCGCGATGCCGAGCGCGATGGTGCCGGCGATCAGCAGCAGCACGTCGCCCTGCATGGAGCGGTAGGCGTCGCGCATCTGCAGGCAGCCGGTCACGATCATCAGGAAGGCGGCGATCAACGCGCAGGTCATGATGTCGGCCAGCCCCAGCGAGGCGGTACCGATCATGCCGATGAAGTTGATCACCGCCCAGACGGCCTTGCGCTTGTGCACGATCTCCTCGTACACGTCTTCGATAATCAGGTAATCACGCTCCGAACGCAGCGCATCGAGCTTGGAGCTGGAGCACCAGATCAGCAGGATGTCGCCGGTTTTGAGCCTGAGGTTGTAGAGCTTGCGCTCGCCGAGGTGATGCCCCTGCCGCTTCACCGCGATGATGTTGATATCCTTGTCGTTGCCCAGCCTGGTGTTGTGGAGGCGGCTGCCATGCAGTGACGAACCCGGCGCGATCAGCAGTTCGACGACGATCGGCGCATCCTTCTGGGCACCGAGCGACAGCCCGTTCTCCCTGTATGGCAGCTCCACTCCCTCCTCGTGCAGCAGCGCCACCAGATCGTTGAGCGATCCCTTGACCAGCAGAATGCTCTCCGGCTCTATGGTCTTCCAGTCTCTGCGAGGCTGGTAGATTTCCTCGTGGATGATCAGCTCGATCACTTCCAGGTCCTCGTACTTTCCCGACGACACCTCCAGCGGGTGCAGGCCGACGAAATTCGACTCGGCATGAATCTTCAGTTCAGCCAGATACTTGCGGTGCTCGCCGTCACGCAGCTGACAGATCGGGTTGGCCAGCCCGGGCAGCAGCCTCGGCGCCGCAAAGAGCATGAAGATGATACCGCACACCGCGACCGGCACCCCCACCGCGCCGAGTTCGAACATCGATATCGAGCCGTAGCCGTACTGGGCGCTCAGGTCGCTGATGATGATGTTGGTCGAGGTGCCGATCAGGGTGCAGGTGCCGGCGAGGATCGACGCGTAGGAGACCGGTATCAGAAATTTCGACGGACTGAGCCCCAGCTCGCAGCACATCGCCATGACCACCGGGATGAAGAGGATCACCACCGGGGTGTTGTTGATGAAGGCGGAGGCGATGCCTACCACGATCAGGATCAGCGCCAGCGCCGCCGTCACGTTTTTGCGGGCGACCCTGATCACCTGGCGACCGAGGAACTCGACGCCGCCGGTACGCATCAGTCCCCGGCTGACCACGAACATCGCCCCGACCGTGATCACCGCCGGGTTGGCGAAGCCCGACACCGCCTCGCGCGGGGTCAGCAGGCCGGATACGACGAGTGCGACGATCAGGCCGACGGCGGTCAGGTCGACTGAAATCTTTTCAGTAATCAGCAGGTAGAGGGTACCCGCCAGAATCAGGGAAATTATCCAGAAATCCATTACAGGCAGACAGGCAGAGAATCGAAAGAGCAGACGGATCGAACGTGGAAGCGTCAGGATTCAACTATAAGGAAGAAATGGGGACAGACCAGGAAAAAATGGGGGGCAGGCCGAGGTCTTGGCTTAAAAACCCGTGGTCTGGCCCTCGTGTGCTGCAACGGCGCTGGAATCGACGTCGAGCAGCCGGCACAGCAGCCCGTAGGTGAACCCCCAGATATAGTAGTCGTTGATCGGAAACACCGGGCGCTGCATGCCCGGCCGGATTTCCACGAACCGGTGGTTCTCGAGCCGCCGGAACGAATCGATTGGCAGCCACAGGTGGCTGTCGATTTCCTTGCGCTCCACCGTCACCCGCGGGCGGGACTCCAGTTTAAACACGTACGGCTGCACCAGAACCGGCACCTCTACGTTGCGCCCCGCCTGGGCCGGCTCGCAGACCCGGTGCAGATCATCGTGTTCCAGCGAAATCCTGGTTTCCTCGAACACCTCCCTGATGCAGGTGTCGAAAATCGAGCGGTCGCCGTTTTCCCGCCTGCCTCCGGGAAAAGCGTAGTGCCCGGACCATGGGTCCATATCGTTATGAACGCGCTTGAGCAGCAGGATGACCTCCTCCGGCAGAGCGCAGGAGATGATGCCGACCGCCGCTTCGGGTTCGGACGGAGCGGCTCGCGGATGTCTTTCGATGGGATCTGATTTCATGGTGGTCCGCTGACGGCGGTGCCTGAACAGCCGTCACACCCATACTATAAACCACCCGGCCGCCGGTCTCAACGGCGGGGCAGCCGAATCACACGGCGATGCAGCGGTTTTTGCCGCCGGCCTTGGCGCGGCCCAGGGCTTCGTCGGCACGCTGCATGAAGGGGCGCTGCCCCTCCGCTGCAAGGTAGCAGCAGACCCCGAAGCTGCAGGTGATGCGATGCTCGACGGAGAACAGGTGCTCCTCGATCAGTCGCCTGAGCTTCTCCGCGAACATCCTGGCGTGGCCGAGATCGATGCCGGGGGCAAGGATTGCGAATTCCTCTCCTCCCCACCGCGCCAGCATGTCGGTATGCCTGATGTTGTCCATGATCAGCTCCGCCAGTTCCACCAGCAGCGTATCGCCGACCTCGCAGCCGAACTGGTTGTTGAACGACTTGAAATCGTCAAGATCCAGCAGCATCATCGACAACGGTGTTCCGTAGCGGTCGGAGCGGGTCATCTCCTTGACCAGTTCCTGGTTGAAATGGCTGCGGTTGAAGGCCCTGGTCAGGGTGTCGGCGCGATTCTGCTTCTCCAGCGTTTTCTGCAGGGACTCGTACCGTTCCACGCTTTCCCGCTCTCTTGCCCGGTAGTGTTCGAAGATCGGCCGGGTGCCGAGGGAGAACAGATAGGCCAGGATCAGCGCGGTAATGGTGCCGCCCAGAAATATGAGGCCGAGAATGATCAGATTGCGTTCGTTGCCTGCCTTCAGAGCCGCCTGCCTGGACGCGATCAGCTGGTCGATCCATTCCATTCGGATGCTTTTGGCGACGATCCAGCCGGCTTCCGGGTAGAGCCTGAAATAGGCGAGTTTTCTGGCCACCGAGCCCGATCCCGCTGCTTCCGTCTCTTCATCGGTATTGTAGTGGTACACCACGAACGAGTCACCGTGGTCCCTGATATCCTGCAGGAAGACTTTTCTGAAATTGAAACCCTTGGCGTCGGGAAAGTCGGTGGACAGCGGCTGCCCGACCAGGTCCGGCCGGGCCGGGTTGAACAGCATGGTGGCGAAATGCTCGCCGCCCTGGGGATCGTGCAGCTGATAGATGAAATACCCGGCACCATCAAGGTCGGCCGCTCCGTGCAACGCATCAACGACGCCGTCCCAGCCGGGATCCGGGACTGCGGCGGGTTTCCCGTCCTGCCCACCGGCGGCATCCTCGGTATCCTGCCCGTCGATGGCGGCAAATCGCTCACTCAGCGACCGGATGCGCAGCAGGAAGGCATCGACGTCCGCCTTCAGCCCGAGCTTTTCCTGTTCGATCAGGCGCTGCTCCTCCGCGGCCAGGTCCGCCAGGGCTGATTCATGGGTACGGACAACGAAAAAGACGCCGGACGCGAAGATGATGGCGCTGACAACGATCAGAGTCAGAAAGAAGCTGACCCTGCCGAGGTTCTGCTCGCTGATGATCTTCATGGTTCCGTATCGGTGTTGGTTTGGCCGATTCGACATTCCCCGCCCATCGACGCGGCTGTTAGGTGGAATCGATCGTCACCGGTGTGTCTCCACTAATATCGTACTCACCTGAATATTTCATGGAAAAAGAAGCGAGAATAATAATGTTTTCAAAATAATATAGGAGATGAGTCAATCTTGTTCGTCAAAATCAGAGTCTGTCTCCGCATAGGCTTCGATTTCCGCGAGAAAATCCGGCCCGTACCGCTCGCATTTACTTACTCCGACTCCGTGAATAGTTCCCATCTCGGCAAGCGTTCGGGGACGGTGCACGCACATCTCCACCAGGGTCCGGTCATGAAATATCACGAAGGGAGGCACCCCGGCCTGTTCGGCAATGGCCCTGCGCACCGCCCGCAGCCGCTCGAAGAGACCCTCGTCGTATGATTCATATACGATCCGGGCCTGCTTCGCCTTTTTGACCGCAGCCGCTTCCCTGATCCTTGGCCGCGCCATTTCGATCGCCACTTCGCCACGCAGCAGCGGCCACGACCGCTCGTTGAGCCTGAGTATGGAGTAGTTGCCGACGTCCTGTTCGAGGCAGCCGCGGTGCACCAGGTGCCTGACCACCGCCCCCCAGTAGTGGCTGCTCTGCTGACTGCCGATGCCGTAGGTCGACAGCTGGTCGTGGCGGAGCTGCCGTACCCGGTCCTTCTGTGACCCGCGCAGCACGTCGATGACGTGTCCGGCTCCGAAGCGCTGGCCGACCCGGTAGACGCAGGACAGCAGCTTGCGGCTGTCCTCGGTGACGTCGATCATCTCCGGCGGATTCAGGCAGATATCGCAGTTGCCGCAGTCGCGATCGACCGTCTCGCCGAAATAGCCGAGCAGCACCCGGCGTCGGCAGCCGAGCGCCTCGGCGAAGCCGATCATGGCGTTGAGCTTGTGCAGCTCGATACGCCTGCGCTCTTGGTTTTCCGACTTTTCGATAAGCCCCCTGGCCACCTGTACGTCGCCGAAGCCGAACAGCAGCAGCGCCTCCGAATCGAGTCCGTCCCTCCCCGCCCTGCCGGTCTCCTGGTAATAACTCTCGATGTTCTTGGGGATGTCGTAATGCACCACGAACCTGATGTTGGATTTGTCGATGCCCATGCCGAACGCGACGGTGGCGACGATGATCTGCACCCGGTCATGGAGGAAATCCTCCTGGGCCGACTTGCGCTGCAGATCGGCGAGACCGGCATGATACGGCACCGCCGAAAGTCCTTGTTCGACAAGTTGGGCCGCCACCTGCTCGACCCGTTTGCGGCTCAGGCAGTAGACGATGCCCGCCTGGTTGCGGTACGATGCGAGAAAACTCAGCAGCTGCCTGAACGGCTTGTCCTTGTCGACCACGGTGTAGCGGATATTGGGACGGTCGAACCCGGTGATAAACTGGAGGGCGTCCCTGAGCTGCAGCCCGTCGATGATGTCGCGCCGGGTATGGGACTCCGCGGTGGCGGTAAGCGCTACGATCGGCACCTCCGGAAACAGTCCCCGCAGGCGGCCGAGCTGCCGGTATTCCGGTCTGAAATCGTGCCCCCACTGGGAGATGCAGTGGGCCTCGTCGATGGCGAACAGGGAGATCTCCAGAGACCCGATGCGGTCCAGAAACTCTTCGGTCATCAGACGTTCCGGGGCGATGTAAAGCAGCTCGATGCTGTTGTTGTGAAAGGCCGAAAGCACCCGCCCGGCCTCTTTGGCTGATAGCGACGAGTTGTAGAATTCGGCATCGATGCCAGAGGCGCGCAGGGCGTCGACCTGGTCCTTCATCAGCGAGATGAGCGGCGACACGACGATGGCCGTGCCGCTCCGGTGCAGGGCCGGGATCTGGTAGCACAGCGACTTGCCGCCGCCGGTGGGCATCAGCACGAAGCAATCGCCGCCGCCGATGACCCGTTCGATGATCTCGAGCTGGTACGGCCTGAACTCGGCGTAACCGAAGACGGATTTCAAGGTCTCGTGGATCGCGGCTCTTCGGTCTTCGGAATGCGTCATCTGAACAAAAGAATAATGATAAGGGGGTCAGATCTTGAATTATCACATTTTCAATTCAGAATGTGATAATTCAAGATCTGACCCCCTCTTTGGACCCCCTCGATGTCCCGCGTGGGTTAGGCTTCGAAATTCTGCAGTGCCGCGATCCGCGCCTCCAGCGGCGGGTGGCTGCGGAACAGGCCGGCGAGGCCCCCTTGCCGGGGCTTGATGCCGAAGGCCGCCATCTGGTCGGGCAGTTTAGACGGCTCGTGATGGGCCTGCAGCGCCCTCAGCGCTGAGATCATCTTCTGACGGCCGGCCAGCGTTGCGGCGCCGCTGTCGGCCCTGAACTCGCGTTTCCGCGAAAACCACATCACGATGATCGAGGCGAACAGGCCGAGGAAGATTTCCAGCACGATGGTGACCCCCATATAACCCAGGAACCCGAGCCCGCCGCCGTCCTCGTCCGATCTGAGAAAGCTGTCGATGAGGCCGGCCGCCAGACGCGACAGGAAGATCACGAAGGTGTTGAGGACCCCCTGGATCAGCGCCAGCGTCACCATGTCGCCGTTGGCCACGTGGCTCACTTCATGAGCCAGGACCGCCTCCACCTCCTCTCTTTTCATGTTGTTCAGCAGCCCGGTGCTGACCGCGACGAGCGCCTCGTCCCGCTTCATACCGGTGGCAAAAGCGTTCATGTCGGGGGCGTTGTAGACGGCCACCTCGGGCATGCCGATCCCGGCCATTTCCGCCTGGCGCCGCACCGTTTCCACCAGCCACTGCTCGGCCTGGTTCTGCGGCTGATCGATGACCCGGGCTCTGGTTGCGCGCTTGGCGATCCATTTGGACATCGCCAGCGAGATGAACGATCCCCCCATGCCGAAGATCGCCGCGAAGAACAGCAGTCCCGAGGTCTGGGCGGTGTCGATGCCCAGCAGCGACATCATGAAGCCCAGCAGCACGAGGATCGACAGGTTGGTCGCCAGATAGAGTAGAATACGCATCTGAATCTCCACTTGAATGTTTAATGAAACAGCGTTGTTATCAAGTCGGGACTAAGATAATCATTGTTGGACGGTTTTCCACGGGCAGTGTAGAAATGTACGGTGCCTTGCGGGTCGCGGTTGTCCCCCCTGTCAATGATCCTGGAAAACAAAACGGCGTAAAGCATTCAGAGAAGCTTCACGCCGTATGCGAAGCGGGGACAGCATGAATTATACCCCCTCGTTCAGTGATACTTCTCGGCGCTCCAGGCTCCGCGGCCGATCACTTTCCAGAATACATTTTTGATATGAAATCGACCATTTCCGGGACCATGCTGTTTCCCCAGCCAGTGGCTTTGGCGACGCTCAGGGCATTCTTGGTGGCCGGCGAGATGAAGCTCGGCACCTTGAAGTCGTCCGCCATGCTGGCGTAGTAGCCGACGTCCTTGAGGCCGTTGACAATGGAAAACGAGAGCTGTTTGGGGTCCTTGTCGACCGCGTTGGCCTTGATCCAGTCCATCATGCCGGAGCGCAATGGGCCCGACGACATGACCTGGTAGAGCGTTTCGCGCTTGAGCCCGGCCAGATCCGCCATCGCGAAGGCCTCGGACATCGCGCAGGCGGTGGTCATCGCGAAGAAGTTGTTGATCAGCTTGAGGGTATGGCCGGCGCCGACCGGTCCGACATGGAAGACATTCTCGCCGAGGTCGTCGAGCACCGGTTTGGCGCGGGTAAAGTCTTCCTCGTCGCCGGCCCCCATGATGTTGAGCAGGCCGTCGACCGCCTGGGCCGGGGTCCTTCCCAGCGGCGCGTCCATCATCGACGCGCCCCGGGCCTTGCATTCCTGATACAGCGCCCGGGTCGAGCCCGGGATCGAGGTCCCGAAATCGATCACCAGCGATCCGGCCTTGAGCCCGGCGAGAACGCCGCTGTCTCCCCGCATCACGCTGTTGACCGCGTCCGACGTGTCGACACAGAGCATCACGATATCGCTGTTTCTGGCTACCTCGGCGGGGCTCGACGCCTCCGCCGCGCCGCGGGCCACGGCTTTTTCGATCGGCGCGCGGTTGCGGTGGGCCACTACCGTCAGCTGGTAGCCGCAGTCCTGCAGCCGCTGCACCATCGCAGACCCCATCAATCCCAATCCAATGAATCCGATTTTCGGTTTGCTGTCGCTCATGGTTTCACTCCTTCATCGTTGTGTTATCATTTAGTCAATGCTCGAACGGGCCTGCCGCAGCGACTGAACCACCCGCACGATCCGCGGACAGCCATGGCGATCGTCTGTCCTGCTGGGGTGTCCGACCCGGTCTTCCAGAACTTCTGTCGCAGACTACTGTATATCTCACGGCCCGATAATGCAAAAAAGTTTCATTACCAATACGGCCCGCCGCCATAATGAGCCTTGACAGAAACCGACGATGCAACTAATTAGAATTCTTTAACCAATCTTCAGCCAATCTGGTCCTTCTTTCGTTCGCCAGAATCTCCGCGGACGGAGCGGCACGCATATCCAGGAGCAGCGCCCATGATAGCGGTAGAAATTTCCGACACCCGGCAGGTGACGATCATCGACAAGCCGGAACCGAACCTCGAAAAGCCTGATGACGTCATCGTGAAAATAAAATCGGTCTCCATCTGCGGGACCGATGTCCACACCTTCCAGGGTGAACACCCCTTTGTCAAGCCGCCGGTGGTGGTCGGTCACGAATGCGGCGGCGAAGTGGTGGAATGCGGGAGCGGCGTGAAATCCCTCAGACCCGGCGACCGGGTCGCCATCGATCCGGTGCTGGGCTGCGGCAACTGCAGGGCCTGCCGTTCGGGAAGGGCCAATGCCTGCGCTGACGTGAAATGCCGGGGCGTGCATGTGGAAGGCGCCATGCAGGAATATTTCAGGATCCGTGAACGCGACGTGCACAAGCTCCCCGACAATGTCGCCGATCTCGACCTGGCCGCCGTCGTCGAGCCCATGGCCATCGGCGCGCAGGCGTGCTGGCGGGGCAGCGTTCGCGAAGATCAGGTGGCGGTCATCTTCGGGGCCGGCCCGATCGGCATCGCGGTGATGCTCAACGCCCACTGCTTGGGCGCCCGCACCATTATCATCGATATGAAGCAGGACCGTCTGCAGCGGGCCCGCGATTACGGGGCCCTTGCCGCCCTGCGCGCCAGCGATCCGGAACTCACGGCGAAAATCCTCGAGCTGACCGACGGCGAGGGGCCGCACATGACCTGCGACGCGGTCGGGCATCCGAGAATCTTCGAGCAGTGCATCGACCTGGTCGCGCCCACCGGCCATGTGGTATTGCTCGGTATGGACTCGCAGCCTAACAACGTCACCGAACTGCAGATCTTCAAAAAGGAGATGAGCGTGGTCGGCAGCCGCATGAATTCAAACATGTTCCCGACGATCCTCGACCGGGTCGCCGGAGGGCAGATGCATCTCGAGCAGATGGTATCGCACCGGTTCACCGCCGGCAACGCCGCCGAGGCCTTCACCATGGCTGTCGAGCAGCCGGAGGGATTCCTCAAGGCGATGGTCACCTTCTAAACAACCGACAGATTATGGCCGACCAGATAAAAATAGCATTGATTGGCGAGTGCATGATCGAGCTCAACGAGATCTCCCCCGGGGTCATCAACCAGACCTTCGGCGGGGACACGCTGAACACCGCGATCTACTGCGCCCGCCTCGGCAGGGAACTGCCGCTGACAATCGATTACGTCACGGCCCTCGGCGTCGACACCTTCAGCGACCGCATGGTCAGGTTCTGGGAGCAGGAGGGGGTCGGCAGTTCCCTGGTGCTCAGGGAACCGCGGGAGACACCCGGACTGTACTATATTGAACTGGATCCGTCCGGCGAGCGGATATTCCACTACTGGCGCAGCACCGCCGCCGCCAAGAAATGTTTCGAATTTCCCGGCAGCGGCCGGATCCTCGACTCGCTGGCAGCTTACGACGGGATCTATCTGAGCGGCATCAGTCTGGCGATCCTCAATCCCTTGAGCCGTGAGCGGCTGATCGACAGACTGACGCAGCTGGCCGGCCGCGGGACCACCATCTACTTCGACTGCAACTACCGCCCGCACCTGTGGCAGTCGCCAGACGAGGCGATAGCCGCTTACCGGAGGCTGTACCCGGTCAGCAGGATCGTGTTTTTGACCACCGAAGAGGCTGAAATCCTGCTCGGCGGTGCCCGGGGAGAGCAGGTGCACCGCCGGCTCAAGGAAGCCGGTTCGGGAGAGTCGGTCCTCAAGGATGGCGGCAAACCCTGCTCGATTTTCGACGGGACGCGCTTCATCACCGTGGCCGCGGAAACGGTGGAAAAAGTCGTCGACACGACCGCAGCCGGAGATTCCTTCAGCGCCGCCTATCTGGTGGCCCGCACCTTCGGCTGCAGCCCCGGGGACGCGGCCGCACTGGCGCACCGCACCGCCGCCTGCGTGGTGCAGCACAAGGGTGCGATCGCCCCGCTCGAAGCGATGACGGTGACCGGCACGGATATTGTCGATTGCAGCCGCCCAGAGCCGCTCAAATGGGTTGACCCGTGAACCCGGCTGAACCTGCATGCAGAAGGTAGAAACCGATTAAATGATATGCGGGGAGCGATTCGCTGGCAACCCGGCCTCAATTGAGAGACCGGATTGATCGTTCCCACAGGAAAGGGGAGAACAACCATGCACGATGTCCTGGTACCTGAAAAAGATTTGAGATCAATGGTTTCCAGAAAACTCACCGAGGCGGGACTCAACCAGCCGGACGCGCACATCGTCGCCGACGTGCTGGTTCACGCCGATCTGCGCGGGGTGCGCTCCCACGGGGTGATCCGCACCGAGCACTACGTGACCCGCCTGGGCGCCGGCAGCCTCAACAAGAATCCCAGGCTCAGCTTCAAGCGGCTGCGGCCCGGGGCCGGCATGCTTGACGCCGACGACGGCATGGGCCACCCCGCCTGCCTCGAGGCCATGGACAAGGCCTGCGAGCTGGCCAAGGAATCGGGCATCGCAATGGTGGGCGTTTACAACGGCAGCCACTGCGGCGCCCTCTCCTACTTCATGCTGCACGCCATATCGAAGAACATGATCGGCATCGGCGTCACCCACACCGATAAATGCGTCGCCCCGTTCGGCGGCTCCAAGGCCTTTTTCGGAACCAACCCCATCGCTTTCGGGTTTCCCGCCAAGAACCACGACCCGGTGATTCTCGACATGGCGACTTCGAACACCGCCTTTGGCAAGATACTCCACGCTCGGGAAACCAATACCTCGATCCCCGCCGACTGGGGCATCGACGCCGACGGACACCCGACCACCGATCCCCACAAGGTGGTTGCAATGACGCCGTTCGGCGGCCACAAGGGCTACGGAATCGGGCTCGTCATCGACGTGCTGACCGGGGTCCTGATGGGCGCCGAGTACGGCCCCCACATCACCCTCATGTACGGTGACTACGATAAGCCGCGCAAGCTTGCCAGCACGATGATCGCAATCGACCCGGAGACCTATGCCGGCCTCGACCAGTTCTGCGCGAAAATGGATGCGATGGTCGACGATCTGCACGCTCAGCCGCCGGCGCCCGGTTTCGATTCGGTGCTGGTTCCCGGTGAAATCGAGTGGCGAAACGAGCGCCGCAACAGGGAAAACGGGGTTCCGGTATTGAAGTCCCTTTACGATTATCTGAACGGCTGAGGGCAAGACCCGGACAGCCGCGATCAGCCGCGCAGAGACTGCGGACAGAAAACCTGCACGGTCGAGGCGCCACCGGCGTGATGTCCGTTGACATAGTGCTGAGTGACAGGCTATTTTGAATGACACCGATAAAAGACGACTGTCTTTTGTTGCATCAGCTGCTCGGGGCACCGGAGCAACCAGGCCGGGACCTGGAACACCTCGTGCCCGGGGCGGCTCAAACCACAAGTGGAGAGGAGGTCTCACAATGAAAAAGCGTTTCATGCTGTTACTAAGCTGTGCCGTTGCCCTGACCATGGTCAACGCCGGGATGGTGCTGGCCGCGACCAAAATCAAATTCGCCCATGTCTACGAGACCAGCGAACCGTATCACATCAGAGCCGTCGAGGCTGCCGAAGTGCTCAAGCAGAGGACCGACGGGCGTTATGAGATGGAAGTATTCCCCGCTTCCTCGCTGGGCAAGGAGGCAGACATCAACCAGGGGCTGTCCCTGGGTACCGTCGATATCATCATCACCGGCAATCTGTTCGCCGGCAGATCCTACGGCCCGCTGGCCATTGCCGGATCGCCCTACATGTTCCGCGATCTTGATCACTGGCGGAAATACACCGAAAGCGATCTGTTCAAAGAACTCTCCGAAGGGTACACCAAGGCCACCGGCAACCATATCGTCGCCCACACCTACTACGGTCAGCGCCACACCACCTCCAACAAGCCGATCAACGTCTGCAGTGACATGGAAAACCTCAAGATCAGGGTTCCCAACGCACCGCTCTACATGATGTTTCCCAAGGCCTGCGGCGCCAACCCGACCCCGATCGCCTTCGCCGAAGTGTATCTGGCCCTGCAGCAGGGCGTGGTAGATGCCCAGGAAAACCCGCTGCCGACCATCAAGGCCAAAAAATTCTACGAAGTTCAGAAATACATCAACCTGACCGGGCACATTTCCGACAGCCTCCTGACCATCATCGGCGGCCCCTTCTGGAACAAGCTTTCCGATGAGGACCGGGTAATCTTCATCGAGGTCATGAAAGATGCGGCCCAGAAGGCCAGCGACGACATTGTCGCCCAGGAAAAATCGCTGGCCGAGTGGTTCGAGGCCCAGGGCGTGATCGTCAACAAAGTTGACGTCACCTCGTTCCGCGAAGCCACCATGAAGCTGCACAACGGCCCTGACGCCACCTGGACCCAGGACGTCTATGACCGGCTGCAGGCTATCCAGTAACAAAACCTCGTCAACCGGCAGTTCATGAACAGGGGCGGAAATGACTGAGTATCGAGAGAACCACGAAGCACCCGGAAACGACGAATCTTCCGGCTTCATCGAAGATGTCCAGGTCGACTGGAAAGAGTACAGTATAGAAGACTACGTGTCGTTCGTGATCTTCTGGGTTCTCGGTGCCGTCGTTTTCGCCCAGTTCTTCAGCCGCTATGTCTTGAATGACTCGATCGCCTGGACCGAAGAAATCGCCCGCTATCTGCTGATTGCCGTGGCCTTCGCCGGGGCGCCGATCGCGGTCAGGAAAAACACCCACATCCACGTCGAATTTTTCTATCGGTTCATCAACCGGTCGCTGGCCCGCTTTCTCTCGGTGCTGGTCGATCTGATCAGAATCGTGTTTTTTGCCTACGCATCCTGGCTTTCCTGGAAGATTATCAAGATCATGAAACTACAGTACATGGTGGCGCTCAATATATCCATGGCCTGGATCTACGGCCTGGTGTTCGCCGGTTTCCTGCTGATGACCTTTCGCGCCGTCCAGGTGGCCGTGACGCACTGGAGGCGCGGGTATAGTTGCCTGGACTACAGACCGGAAGAAAACGCGTTGAGTTGACTTCCATGATTTTCGAACCCCGTTTCACTTAACCATCTATCGAGTCCGTTATCATGCTGATCGCAATCATGCTGGTGGTTCTCTTTGTGCTGCTGATCATCGGGGTGCCGGTGGGCATCGCCCTGGCCGGCAGTTCCATGGTCTGGATACTGCTGTCCGGATCGGTACCCGATTTCGTCGTGATCCATCGCATGGTGAACGGGGTCGACAGCTTTCCGCTCCTGGCCATCCCCTTTTTCATCCTGGCCGGCAACCTGATGAACTCGGCGGGGATCACCAATCGGATATTCGCCTTCGCGACCGCCTGCATCGGCTGGCTGCGGGGAGGGCTGGGTCATGTCAACATCATGGCCTCGGTGCTCTTTGCCGGCATGTCGGGTGCAGCCGTGGCCGATGCCGGCGGACTCGGGACGATCGAGATCAAGGCGATGCGCGACGCCGGGTACGACGACGATTTCGCCGTCGCAGTCACCGCCGCCTCCTCGACCATCGGCCCGATCATCCCGCCGAGCCTGCCGATGGTCATCTACGGCGTGATGGCCTCGGCCTCGGTCGGGCAGCTGTTCACCGCCGGCTTCATCCCCGGGCTGCTGATGGCCGTGGCGCTGATGCTGATGGTTGCGTGGTATGCCAAAAAAAGAAAATACCCCCGGGACAAACGATTCTCCATCCGGCTGCTGGGAAAAACCTTCAAACGGGCTTTCCTGTCCCTGCTGACTCCGGTCATCATCGTCGGAGGCATCCTGACCGGCGCCTTTACGCCCACTGAAGCGGCCATATCGGCCAGCGTCTACGCGCTTTTTCTTGGTGTGGTGGTGTACCGGACACTGACCTGGAAGCGTTTTTTCTATGTCAGCATGGACACCATCGAGACCTCGGCGATCATTCTGCTGATCGTCGCCGCCGCCTCCATTTTCGCGTGGATTCTCACCAGCAACCGGGTTACCGAACATTTCGCGGCGATGCTGATGGGCATGACGGAAAGCCCGTTTCTGATCCTGCTGATGCTCAACATAGTGCTGTTCGTGGTCGGCTGTTTCATGGAGACCGTGGCGGCGATCACGATTCTGGTGCCGGTGCTGCTGCCGATCGCCGAGGGGGTCGGTGTCGATCCGGTCCATTTCGGTGTGATCATGGTGCTGAACCTGATGATCGGCCTGCTGACCCCGCCGGTCGGCATGGTGCTGTATGTGCTGTCCCGGGTCGCGGGCATCAGCTTCGAGCGCTGCGCGGCGGCCACCCTGCCGTTTCTCTTCCCGCTGGTGGTGGTGCTGGCGCTGATCACCTTCGTGCCCAGCTTCTCGATGTGGCTGCCCACCCTGATCTACCGGTAAACGATGAGAACGGCTGGGCCCGGACCCGAGAGAAGACCCGGGGTCGGCATGCAGCCGGCCTATTTCTTGAGACCTGTGAACAGCGAACCCGGAGGTGACCATGAGCTACCTGGATGAAATGTTCGGACTGCACGGAAAAACCGCCGTGGTTTCGGGAGGGGCCGGGGTGATCGGCACCGTCATGTCCGAGGCCCTGCTGAAGGCGGGAGCCAACGTGATGATCTGGAGCCGTTCCCAGGAATCGGTGGATGCGGCACTGGAAAAGATGCAGACGGCCGGGGGCGGCGGCGAGGTATCCGGCATGCGGGTCGATGCCGGCGTCGAAGACGAAGTCGAGCGGGCCCTTGTCCAAACCGTCTCGTCATTTCACCCGCCCGACATCCTGATCAACGGGGTCGGCGGCAATATCGGCAAATACCCGCTGATCGAGCAGGACATGGCGCTGTTCGAAAAAGTGCTGCACATGAACCTGGTGGCGGGCCTGATG
>JAJDNR010000085.1 GCA_022340565.1 Desulfofustis sp. | reverse complement strand
CTGCTGTGAACAAGCCGAACAGAACGGCACCGGCCATGCGGTGCTGTGCGCCCGACCGGCGCTGAACGGCTTCGCCGGCGACGTGATGATCCTGTGCGGAGACACGCCGCTGCTGCTTCCCGAACATCTGGCGGCGATGAGAGACAGCCATCGCGCCAGGAACTCGCGGCTCACCATCATGACCACCACGCTGGAAACGCCGACCAACTATGGCCGCATCATCAGCGACGAGGACGGCAGGGTGCGGGCGGTCGCCGAGGAAAAGGACGCGACCGAAGCGCAGCGGCAGATCAGGGTGATCAACGCCGGAATCTATATCGCCGATGCAGCATTTCTGTTCGACGCGCTCCTCCGCGTCACCACCGACAACAGCCAGAAGGAGATGTATCTGACCGATATCGTCAAGATCGGGGTCGATGACGGGCTGGCGGTCGAAACCTATGAGCACCCGTATCCGCTCCACGTGCTGGGGGTCAATTCGAAGATCGAGCTGGCCCAGGCCCACCGGGAGATACGGCAGCGCAGAAATATCGGCCTGATGGCCGGCGGAGTTACGATGCACGACCCGGATACCATCGCCGTCGCCCCGACCGTCGGTATCGGCAGCGCCTGCCGCCTGACCGCGCAGATTACCATAACCGGTACCAGCAGCATCGGTGACGGCTGCCTGATCGGGCCCGGGGTTCACATCGACAACGCGTTGATCGGAAACGCGGTAGAGATCGGTGCCAATTCGGTGATCAGAAACTGCACCATCGCAAGCCATCACACCATAGAGCCCCTGACCCGGATCTGAAGACGCGCCCCGAACCAACCTCAACGGCAGGAGACGACATGAGCGATATCAAAAAGATGTACTCGACGATCCTCGGTGATCACTTCCCGATGGAAATGACCATTACCCTGGGGGATCAGCAGTTGGTGTATAAAAAGCGCACCTGGAAGATCCGCCGGGACGATGGAACCGTCGACGAGCGGGGGCTCCGCTACGGGGAGAACCCGGACCAGGAGGCGGCACTCTACGAGCTGGTCAACGGCAACCTCGCCCTCGGCGGCTGCGCCTTCATCGAACCGGGCAATGGACTGGTTTCCGCCATCAGCGCGGAAGATATGCTGCAGGTGGGCAAACACCCGGGAAAAATCAATCTGACCGATATCGACAACGGTCTCAACATCCTCAAATACCTGATGGACAGACCGGCCGCCGTGATCCTGAAACACAACAACCCCTGCGGAGCCGCCTACGGTCCGAGCCTGGCGGGGGCCTTTGACCGCGCCAACCGGGCCGACCGGATCGCCGCGTTCGGCGGCGCCGTGGTGCTGAACCGGCCGTGCGACACGGACACTGCCAGGCTGCTTGCCGACAATTATCTCGAAGTGGTCTGCGCCCCCGAATTCGAGCAGGGCAGCCTGGACATCATCAGCAAACGGGCCAACCTCAGGGTGGTCAGGATCGGCCGGGTGGACCGGCTGGCCGAATTTGAGAATTACCGCTTCATAGATTTCAAGAGCCTCATCGACGGCGGCATCATCGTCCAACAGTCCGCCGTCAACTCCATCCGCTCGGCAGCCGACCTCAAGCCCGCCGTGGCCACCTGGAAGGACAGAGAGTACCGGTGCCAGCGCCAACCCGACCAGCGAGAGATCGACGACATGATTTTCGGCTGGGCGGTGGAGCACGGAGTCACATCGAACTCGGTGCTCTACGTAAAAAACGGCTGTACAGCCGGCATCGGCACCGGCGAGCAGGACCGGGTCGGGGTCGCGGAAATCGCCGTCCACAAGGCCTATATCAAGTACGCCGACCTGCTCTGCTTCGACCGCTACAACCACTCCTACGCCGATCTGGTGCTGGCGATTTCCCAGGGTAAACGGGCTCGGGCGGAGCAGGAGGAAATCGATGCCCAGGTGTCAGCCGACCGGGCCGGACTGGTCGGATCGGTGATGATCTCCGACGCCTTCTTCCCATTCAGGGACGGCGCCGACGTGGGCATCCGCCAGGGGGTCAGCGCGATCCTGCAGGCCGGCGGGTCAATGCGCGACTTCGAGACCATCGAGGCGTGCAACGAGGCTGACCCGAAGGTCGCCATGATGTTCACCGGCCAGCGTTCCTTCAAGCATTGAGCAGATGCAGGAATCAGAACCGAAACGGGGCGCCGCCCGGATCATCGGCGCCTTCTTCATCTCCCTGCGGGGGCTCGGCTGCTGTTTCAGAGAAGAAGAGGCATTCAGGCAGGAGGTGCTCCTCTATCTTGTGCTGTTGCCGGTGATTCTGCTGATGCCGGTTTCCCCGGCGTTGAAACTGATTCTTTTTTTTGCAAACAGCCTGGTGCTGATCGTCGAGGTCCTGAATTCCGCAGTCGAAGCAGTGGTGGATCTGGCATCGCCTGAATACCACGAGCTGGCCGGACGCGCCAAGGATATGGGCAGCGCCGCGGTATTCATCAGCCTGACCGTTGCCGGCGTGTCCTGGGCCTCGGCCCTGCTGCTGATACTGTTCAGATGAACGCCACAGTCTGCGCTGAGCTGAGGCGGACTGACAGACAAGGAGACCGTGGGAAAGCCCTGGCGAATGCTGCCTTTTATAAGAGCGACGCGGGATCGCAGGCCGTCTCAAGTCGCGAAATATCCGGCTCAGATGTTGACCCAATGACTGTCTTCCGATGATTCCAGGCAGGCCTCGCTGACCCGGATCGCATAGAGACCGTCTTCGCCGCTGACCGGGTTGTCCCGTTCGCCTCTCAGGAAACGCCACCAGTCGTCGAGCAGCGGCGGGATGGTCGGCACGGCGTCGAACCGGCCGATCCGCTGTTCCCGGGCATCCGCGATCAGATCCACATAGCCGTGAATCTGGTCTCCGTGCAGCTGGGACTTTTCACAGATCAGCTCGTAGCGGCCGCTGCGCGAAGCGCTGAGCTTGCTGACATCGACGATGCCGGCTACCCCGCCTTCCATCTCCACGTGAATCAGCGCCATGTCCTCCAGGTTTTTGGTCCTGCAGGTTCTGCACATCGCCGATACCCGTTTCACCTTCAAACCGGTGATAAAGTGCAGCGCATCGAACACGTGAACCGCAATGTGAAAGGTGATGCCGCCGCCCGCCTCGGCCGGGTTCTCGAGCCAGGCAATGGTCGACGGCTCGAGCCGCTGGTTGGCATACACGGTGAACAGCCTCCCCTGGTTGGGCAGCTCGTCGCGCAGTTTTTCGATGACCGGGTTGTAACGGAGCGTATGGCAGACGGTCAGCGGCGTCTGCGCATCGTTCATCAGCTGCAGGATATCCTTGCCGACCCGTGAACTCGGCGCCAGAGGCTTTTCCACCAGGAGCGGCTTCCTGTGCCTGGAGCAGTGAAGGGCGATATCGCGGTTGAGGGCCGGGGGAACCGCGGCGATCACCGCGTCCACCTGGTCCGATGCGATCAGTTCCCGATAGTCCCGAAGGAAGCGGGCTCCCCATGCCTGCGCCTGGTCCCGCCCCTGTTCCGAGCGCCGCGACACGGCCGTGAGCCGCAGCCCTTCGAAATCATGGACGATATGGTGTGCGTATCTGCTCCCGTGACGGCCGGTGCCGATCAATCCGATTCTCATCGACTCACTTTGCATGGCTTTCCGGCAGTCCCGACCGCCCCCCTGCATCGGTCGGCAGGATCAAGAACCGACCCTCCCCGCTGCCCCGCTCCATCGCACCCTCTGCCGGACAGGCAGCGGATCCGGGCGCACATTCTGCCGCTGGCCCGGGTATCTGCAGTTCCGCGGCAACCACCACCTGGAAAAAAACCACATAGAAAACCGCCGCAATCGACAGCACCAAAAAGAACAGCACCGCCAGATAGCGCAGGATCGTGATGACCGGTATTTTCGGCAGCGTGGCGGAAATGCGCGGCTTTTTCCTTGGAACCCGCTTCTTCCCGGCGGCGTTCGGGGTTCGTTTCGGTCGGGTCATCGGTGCGCTGGCGGTTATTTATCCCGGTTCAGGACATAGGAACACAGATCCACCAGCACCGCTTTGCCGGCTTCCGAAGTCCTCTCGCCGAGTTCCGGCAGTGCCGCGATGGCCAGCGCCCCCATTTCCTCGGCCTTTTTTCGCGCACCTTCGAAACCATGATACTTTTCGATCAGCAGCGACACGTCGGCAACTTGTTCCCGGCGCTGCTGCTCTTCGGACAGAATCGACAGGAGCTTGGCCCGGTCCGTCACGTCGGCGCGCCGCAGGGCATAGATCAGGGGCAGGGTCATCTTTCCTTCGCCCAGATCGTTGCCGACCCCTTTGCCGGTCCGGTCCGGATCCCCGGTATAATCGAGCAGGTCATCTATGATCTGGAATGCGCATCCGAGATGGAGGCCATAGCTTTTCAGGCCGCTGCGGAAGGTTTCGTCACCGCCGCCGTAGAGCCCGCCGATCTCGCAAGCGGCACCGATCAGCAGGGCGGTTTTGCCCATGATCACCGAAAAGTAATCATCCTCGGACTGATCGAGATTGCCCGCGTTGCGCAGCTGATGATACTCGCCGTCCACCATCCCCGAGGTTGCCCTGCAGAATATGGCGAGGGCCGCCGC